>NZ_JBFTQI010001015.1:0-1706 GCF_056398925.1 Pedobacter sp. 01T416_2 | reverse complement strand
TCTTTAAACCAGCTCTTTACAGATGCTTTTGATCAACCCTGGTCCCTCATATATAAAACCAGTATACAATTGAACCAAACATGCGCCGGCATCTAATTTCTCTTTTGCATCTTTTGCCGAATGAATACCACCTACCCCGATAATTGGAAATGCTTTGTTCGATTTCTCCGAAAGATAACGGATTACTTCTGTAGCGCGTTCTTTAACAGGTTTACCGCTTAAACCACCGATTTGCGTAGTCAAGTCTTTTTCTGTAGCCAGATTTTCCCGGCTAATGGTTGTATTGGTGGCGATAATACCAGCAATTTTGGTTTCTGCAACAATCTCGATGATATCGTCCAGTTGCGCGTCAGTTAAATCGGGTGCAATCTTCAATAAAATCGGACGTGAAATATCGTTTTTACGATTTCGTTGCTGTAAAGTATTGAGGATTTTTTTTAACGGTTCTTTTTCCTGCAGCTCGCGTAAACCCGGGGTATTGGGCGAACTTACATTCACCACAAAATAATCAACCACATCAAAAAGGCGATCGAAACATTTAATATAGTCGTTTACTGCATCTTCATTTGGAGTAGCCTTGTTTTTACCGATGTTTCCACCAACCACAATATCAGGATGTTTATCTTTTAGCAAGCGCAAACGCTCAGCCATTACATCTACGCCCTTATTGTTAAAGCCCATCCGGTTAATTAAAGCTTCATCACTAGGTAAACGGAACATACGGGGTTTATCATTTCCGGGCTGTGGCATTGGCGTTACCGTACCCACTTCAATAAATCCGAAGCCTAAATTGCTAAGCGGCTCCACATATTCTCCATTTTTATCAAATCCGGCGGCCAACCCAACAGGATTTCTGAATTTTATGCCAAAAACCTCACGTTCTAAACCTTTAATGTGAACATCAAAGCTGCTCCGGATAATGGTTTTACCAAGCGGGAATTTATCATTAAACCATTTTAACCGCTTCACTACAAAATAATGTACGTTTTCAGGGTCAAATTTGAAGAATATTGGTTTAATAAGGCGATACATGGCACGAAGATAAGAACTTAATACTAATTATGAAAAAAGGTTAATTGGTTCATTAGTTCAATAGCCATTCGTTCATTAGTCTAAGTGTCCAAATCCAACCCTGATCCTAACGTTGGTTCATGGTCAATGGTTTTATGGCCATGATCGATAACCTAGCAAGCTTGTTGACCATGAACCATCAACCCTGGGCAATCTGCCGCCCACCAATGACCAATGAACTAATGACTAATGAACCAACTTCTCTAATACGCTGCCGTAAACTGCTCCTGGTGGTGTGCCTTATTTTCCAGCTCATCGGCAATAACGATTGCTAAATCTTCTACTGATAAAATAGAACGGCCTTCTTCATTAAAAACAGGGCTTGTTTTACCCAAGCGGTATTTCCCGGTACGGCCGGTGGTGATCCCCTGGTGCATTTCAATAGCCGGACTAAAAAATAACCAATCTAATTCCTTCTCTTGTTTTAGCGTATTAAAATAATCTCTTACTGCTGTTGCACCTGGCTTGTATTCTGCAGGGAAGTTCGGCCCGTCTACAATTTGGTGACCATCAATCTGCAAAGTACCCGCTCCGCCGATAAAAATGTAACGTTTAACGCCCGATGCTTTTACTGCAGCCTGAATAGCCTCTGCTCCCTGTACCGTATCGTTATATAAATTCGGATTGGTCCAACC
>NZ_JBFTQI010001014.1:0-1710 GCF_056398925.1 Pedobacter sp. 01T416_2 | reverse complement strand
ATCTCAATCAGGTAATGGTTATCGATATCGAAACTGTACCTCAATATCCATCTTTTCAAGATGTACCCCCGCATTTTCAGGAACTTTGGGAGCAGAAAACACATTATCAAAGAAGTTCAGACCAAACTGCTGAAGAATTTTATGAAAAAGCAGGCATTATGGCCGAATTCGGTAAGATTATCTGCATCAGCATGGGCATTTTCAGTGTACAGAACGAATCCTGCTCTTTGCGCATCAAATCTATTTTTGGCCATGATGAAAAAGAAATGCTGTTACAGTTTTCTGCTTTATTGAGTAAACAAATGCCTACCTTAATGTTCTGTGCGCACAATGGAAAAGAATTCGATTTCCCCTATTTATGCCGACGGTTATTGGTTAACGGCATAGAAATTCCGGTTCAATTGCAGCTTTCGGGCAAAAAACCCTGGGAAGTAAACCATATCGATACGATGGAACTTTGGAAATTCGGCGATTACAAACATTTTACTTCGTTAAACCTGCTGGCCGCTATTTTAGATATTCCTACACCTAAAGATGATATCAACGGCGCGCAGGTAAGGCAGGTTTATTATGAAGAAAAAAATCTCGATAGAATTGTTACCTATTGCCAGAAAGATGTAATTACTACCGCCCAGGTACTGTTAAAATTTAAAGGTATGAATATAATTCCGGCAGAAAACATTACAATTGTATCCTAAATGATGGTCGAAGTAAAACTGGAAATCCCAAAATATAATGATAAGGTAGGGTTGCAATCTAGCTGGGTAGATGGATTCATTCTCAAAACAGATATTATTGAAAATCAAATCCAGATTCATGCAAATAAAGAAGGACTCATTTCCCTTGCAAAACAGCTACTTTCCTTAGCACAAGATGAAACCCCAATTGGTTGTCACTATCATTTAGACGATTATGATAGTTTGGAAACAGGTTCAAATGAGCTTATTATATCAAAAATTTGATGCTAAACGTAGAAAACCTAAATATCGATTTTTATAACCAGGACGAAAAAACTTGGTTTAAAGCTGTAAAACAGATCAGTTTTAATGTAAAAAAAGGAACCGTTTTAGGTATTGTTGGCGAATCTGGTTCTGGAAAATCAGTTACATCTTTCTCTATTATGCGCTTGCATGATGAACGTGCCGCAAAAATTACCGGAGAAATAGATTTTGAAGACATTAGCCTGCTCAATCTCAGCTCAAACGAAATCCGCCAGATCAGGGGAAACCAGATCTCAATGATTTTTCAGGAACCCATGACTTCGCTCAATCCCGTTTTCACCTGCGGGTACCAAGTGGCAGAAGCCATTATGTTGCATCGAAAGGTAGATAAAGCGGAAGCCAGAAAACATACCATCGCATTATTTAATGAAGTGCAATTACCCCGACCAGAAAAAATATTTGATAGTTACCCACACCAAATATCAGGCGGGCAAAAGCAAAGGGTAATGATTGCCATGGCATTAAGCTGTGATCCAAAATTATTAATAGCTGATGAACCCACAACGGCATTAGACGTAACCGTTCAGAAAACAATTTTAGAGCTTCTGTTAAAACTGAAACAGGAACGGAATATGGCGATGATCTTTATCTCGCACGATTTAGGCGTAGTAAATGAAATTGCCGATGAAGTTGCTGTAATGTACAAAGGCGAAATTGTAGAGCAAGGCCCAGCGAAATCTATTTTCGAAAATCCACAACACCCGTACAC
>NZ_JBFTQI010001013.1:0-1722 GCF_056398925.1 Pedobacter sp. 01T416_2 | reverse complement strand
AAAAAGAGCCTCCTATCGGAATCGAACCAATGACCTACTGATTACAAGTCAGTTGCTATACCAGCTGAGCTAAGGAGGCTTTAAATTTTGTGCAATGATACGAAAAATCTTCATTTTTCATACTATTAACGTGTTTTTTTAAAACTTTTATCTTTTTAAAGAACAAGCCTTTTCTTCTTGGCCTAACACCGTTTCCGAAAGGGAATGCAAATATACACACTTATATTTCACTTCAAAATAAATTTGAAAAAAAATAGTGAAATTTTTAGCCCTCCCACTCAATTAAGACGATTTAAAATAATAGGTACTTCATAATCAGTCGCTTTGCTTTCGCTTAAAATCGTATTATTTTTTTAACTTTTTCGGTGTTCTAACGAATATGAATCGGTTTTTAAGTTTAATTACGCTTGCCCCCATGTCCTGGCGCTTTCCAGCTACCACTTCTTATACCCTTTAACATCACCAAATCGTTTACATCCTTATTAATTTTAAAAAAAATCAATCGATACCATTTATTAATTAATCAAAAACAATTAAAAACAACAGCAAATTCCTCACGGTAGCCCATAAAAAAGGCAACATAATGATTAATCATGTTGCCTTTTCTTAAAATAATGCTAATTTTTAGTAATCAGCAGCTTCGCTTTCGCTTAAAATTGCTTTATGCTCACTTAATTTTGCACGTGTTTTATCCTTATGTTTAGTGATCTGCTTTCTTAACGATTCAATTGCCAGATCTGTGGCTTCTTCAAATGATTTACATTGTTCTTTAGCGAAGAGGGTCCCTCCCGGCACAATGAGTTTTATCTCACTAATTTTATTGGCCTCATCCTCTACGTTTTCTAACTTTAAATACACTTCTCCGCTAATGATCTGGTCAAAAAACTGATCTAGCTTATTTGCTTTTTTTTGTATAAAATCTAACAACTTACTGTCTGCACTGAAGTGGATTGATTGAACTCCGATTTTCATTTTTCCTCCTTTTTTTATGCCTTTGGATGGGCTTGTTTATAAATTGTTTTTAATCTTTCGATCGAATTGTGGGTGTAAACCTGGGTTGCTGCTAAGCTGGCGTGACCCAAAAGTTCTTTAATTGCATTTAGATCTGCTCCTGCATTTAGCAGGCTTGTTGCATAACTGTGCCGAAGCACGTGGGGACTTTTCTTCTCATTGGTTGATACGTGGTTTAGGTATGAGGTAACAATACGGTATATTAACTTTGGATATGCCGCTGCACCTGTATTGGTAACGATTAAGATAGGCAAATTGTTATTAAAGTTTTGCAACTTTTTTAGCTCAACATAGGTATTTACCTGATTGATAAGCTGTTTATTTACAGGAATGATCCGCTCTTTATTTCTTTTACCCAATACCTTTATCGTTCCCGAATAAATATCTATATCTTTTAACTGGAGTAGTTCTGTTAAACGCATGCCGGTACCAAAAAGCAACTCGATTACCAGATGATCGCGAACAGAAGAGAAGCTTTCATTAAAATAATGCTCCGAATCCAATAGCTGATCCATCTTTTGCGAATCAACAAATACGGGTAGTCTTTTGGGTATTTTTGGTGCTTTAATTAAAACGGTAGGATTCTGATCAATCTTTCCGCTTCGCTGCAAAAATTTATAAAAACTCCTCAACGTCGAAATTTTTCTATTGATGGTCTGTTCTGATACTTTCTTCTCCATCAGATCTACCATATAGCTCCGTTAGCTCCGT
>NZ_JBFTQI010001012.1:0-1730 GCF_056398925.1 Pedobacter sp. 01T416_2 | reverse complement strand
GAGTGGTCGAATGCGGCAGTCTTGAAAACTGTTGACTGTAACAGGTCCGGGGGTTCGAATCCCTCGCTTTCCGCCGAAAAATCAAAGCCTGAAATCGTAAGATTTCAGGCTTTTTTCGCTTATCGAAACATCCATCCCATTCTAGTACAGGTCTAATGTCAATATGGTAAGCCATTCGGCACAACAAAAATAATTTAAAACGCTTAACTTAACGATATTGAGCGCAAGTCTTGAAAAACCCTGTGCGTCTATTATTAATTATCGACTTTTTCCAATTCAGAATATAATTCAATTAAATTACCTTCGGGGTCTCTGAAGTGCACGACTCTAGTCCCCCAATCTGACATCGATTTCGGCGCTCCTAAAAAATTCACTTCCTTATTTCGAAGCGAAGCGTACACTTGATCCACACTGTCTACCTGCAAAATAATTACAGCTTTGTCTTGTTCAGACTCATTTTTGTTTACTACTTTATTTATAGCATGATTCATAAGGTCAGCTTTAAACAAAGCAAGTCCGGAAGGGCATCCAATATTGAAACTTGCATAATTGTCACCTAAACCGCCCCAAGAGCATTCCAAACCTAGAACGTCATTGTAAAATGTAAAGCATTTATCAAAGTCGTTCACTAATAGCCTGATATTACTAAATTTCATTTTGTATTTCTTTAATTGTTTAATAGTACAAAATTACGGTTCTTTCATCGTGGCTAATTGTAAAAATCGGTCGTTTTTGTTTTCAAACAGCTTTGTTGGATTGTTCCCCGTAAATTCTTTCAAATCTTTAATGAAATGTGATTGGTCGAAATAATTTTGTTCAGGAAAGAAATGACCCTTTTTAACGGATGAAAAAGACGCGAAACATTTCAAAATCTTGCAATATGATTTTAAAGGGATACCAAATCTATCTTGGAAATAACGATTGATTTGTCTACTGCTCCAAAATACGTGTTGAGAATATTCTTCAACTGACAGTCCGCCATTGGTCTGATACAGCAAATTGAACAAATTCTCTCTTCTAATGTCGATATCTTTTTGATTTGATGTGGTTGAAAGGATAGTTTTATTCAATTTTTCGATGATTGTTTCAACATTATGAAATGAAAGTTGGTCTAATTGCCAAAACATGCTATTCATTAATTGTTCACTATCTAAAAGTGCTGATATTTTCTGTCTTAAAATGTAGTCAGCTGCCAATAATTTGAACCGCACTCCAAATACTTGTCTGTTTGGCTCAATAGAAACATCCACTTGTTTTGTCCAAAGTCCTGTCAGCGAAATTTCTTGTTGCTCATAATTGTCAAGTGAAACGATAAGGTCAAAATAGCCATCCGGCAAAATTGTAAAGTCCAGTTTTTCAGCAGTGCAATTGTCGAACCACCAATAGCTCTTTATAAATTTGGTTAGTAATTGGTCTGGAGGAAATTCTTTGTAAATCACTTATTCTGACTAAGATTTTTTATTATCGGTGTTAAGGAAACATGAATGATATATTTCTGCGCATAGCAAAACTACAATATTTATATTTAGGTCATCAGTAAGTTTATCCAAAATCTCGATTAACCCGTTCTAACGCAAGTCTTAGTGCCTCGGACTTAATATCTTAATACGCTCGATATTGGCAGTTTAGCCTAAGTCTTAGTGCTTAAGGGACATTAAACCATAGAATGTTAGCTACCTTTAAATACAATTCACATCTTACGCCCAATATCAGCTAGCGCAAGTAACCCC
>NZ_JBFTQI010001011.1:0-1735 GCF_056398925.1 Pedobacter sp. 01T416_2 | reverse complement strand
TCTTTTTAGCTATTTCGAGTATACCGGAAACGATTTTGCTGCTGATATGAAAAAGATGGCTGCTGATACCACTACCCAACGTTGGTGGAAAGAAACTGCACCGACTCAGATTCCACTGCCCGATGCTGCTGCTAAAGGCGAAACCTGGAGCAATATGGAAGAAGTTTTTCACAAAGATTAGTAATACGGCATACAAACAATGAGCCTTTTATCGGCTAAAATGAGTTATTTAAATAAACACAGCTGAAATATTAAAGGCTGTGTTTATCTCTTTAAACAAAAGCTTAGCTTAATAAAATTCGGTTTAACCTACCGTCACATCTTCTTTTACTACACCATCGGCAATGTGCAAAATCCTATTTCCGTATTGCGCATTTTTTTCGGAATGTGTAACCTGGATAATGGTAATCCCATCTTCCTGATTTAGTTTTTTAAACAATGTCATAATTTCTTCTGCCTGTGCCGATTGTAAGTTACCCGTTGGCTCATCGGCCAGAATTATAGATGGTTGAGCGGCCAATGCCCTTGCTATACCAACCAATTGTTGCTGCCCGCCTGAAAGTTGATTTGGGAATAAATCTTTTTTTGCCACAATATTAAAACGGTCTAACAGGTCGGCAATTCTACTTGCCCGCTCAGAGCTACCAACTTTTTTGTACAGCAATGGGGCTTCAATATTTTCATAAACGGTCATTTCATCAATTAAGTGGTAGGCCTGAAAAACAAAACCGATGTGATTTCGGTAAAGTTCAATGCGTTTACGTTCATTCAACGAAGTTACATTCTCGCCCAGAAACTCATACGAACCATAAGTGGGTTCTTCAAGCATGCCAATAATATTGAGCAAAGTAGATTTCCCTGCACCTGATGGGCCCATAATGGAAACAAATTCTCCTTGTTTAATTGTTGTGGTAACCAAACGTAACACGTAGTTTTTAATGCCTTTGTTTGCGTAATATTTTTCGATGTTATTAAGTTGTATCATATTTTTTCAAGGTTGAGGGTTAGAAGGTGGAAGGTTGATGGATTAGGTACTTTAACCTTCCGCCATAAAACCTTTTGCCTTCCTACCTTTATTCATATTTAAGTGCATCAATGGTATTGGCAACCGCTGCTTTATACGAGCGGATGCTTACGGTAATCAACGTAATGACCATAGAAATAATCATGGCAAATACAAAAGGCCAGATATTCAAATCAATGCGATAGGTAAAAGTGGCCAGCCATTTGGCAACGAATAAATAAGCAAGCGGCCAGGCTACCAAATTGGCAAGAAAAACCATTAACAGAAATGAACCATTTAACATTTTAACCAATTCTAATGTAGAAGCACCCAAAACCTTTCTAATGGCAACTTCGCGGGTTCTCTGTGTAGCCACGAAAGAGATCAGTCCAAATAAACCGATAAAGGAAATAAAAATGATCACCCCGGCAAACACCTTAAAAAGGGCTCCCATTATTTTTTCGGTTTGATAATATTCACTGATTTTATCATCCATAAAAGTAGATCCATAAACATATTCGGGCAGTACTGTGTTCCATGTTTTTTCTATAGCCCGCATAGCAGGCAAAATACTTTTACTATCAAGCTTTACAGCTATAGTGTTGTACGATTCTTTGTCGCTGTTAATCACAATCGGAGAAATAGGCTCGTGCAAACTCATATTGTTAAAATCTTTAACTACACCAATGATGTTACCTGTTTTATCATTGATCCTGATGGTTTTCCCAATCG
>NZ_JBFTQI010001010.1:0-1747 GCF_056398925.1 Pedobacter sp. 01T416_2 | reverse complement strand
GCGTGATACCTTGCCTCTGAGCCCCAGTTACCGCTACTCTCATCCTCAAGAAAATAGGCCAGATAAGTAGGATTTGAATTGTTATAGTATTTATTTCTTTTATTCTTTAACCGGGGTTGAAATCTATGTTTTTTATCATTCTCCTTAAGCCAGTTTTCTAAGCTGTTTTCAGGATTTTCTCCATGCCCTAAAACAATGCTTCCAATCTTATCCGACTTCCTGCCATGTAAATAACAAATTTGATGGGAGGGTACACTATAGGCTGTCTCGATAAAATCGGTATAATTGAAGGACAGGAAAAGGGCGTTATTGTCAACTTTTATGATCTTCTGTTTATATCCAGTGAGCATATTCAATGTCCTGATCCACTGATGGAAGCGTTTCCTTAAAGTTTCCGTAAGTTCATCAACTAAGTTTCCGGCCTGGTCTTGCGGAAAGAACAGTTCTGCATAGGTAAAATCATCATCGTCTACTTCATTGGTTGGTAACAAAGGGTTTATATACCTGATAAAGGTTTCCCTGGAAATTGTCAATAGATTCCTTTCAAAGTCTCCCCACATATCATCACAATCATATAGGTTCTCCAATGCATATAAAAGATCGCGATCATGCTTTGCCAAATATGACTTAAAATCGGAATACTTTGAAGCTACGCCGTGATGCAAGTCAAATCCATTGCCTATTATATAGAGCGTTTCCTGCATCTATTTGGTTTTAAATTATTTTAAGGGATTATTTTACTATAACTCCTATCAAAAATAACTATTTATTGTTACTGAAACCACCTTTACCATTTGCGGTTATTTTCGTGGTTTTTATAGTATCTTGTAACTATTACTTGCCATTTAAGGGGCATATTTAGTGAGGGTCTTACTGATACAATGATGAAGCAACACTTTCTGCCACAATGTTATTTAAAGGAGTTTTGTAATGATGACGGAAAATTACATACTCTTAATTTGGACTATCTTAAATATAAAAAGAAGGTATTTGACGAGCCTAAATTTCCTGTTGAGGTTTGTAAGATACCCGATTTCTATACTATAAAGGACGAACTAAAGGAAAGATTTAAAGACTTAGAAGATTTAGATCCCTTCCACGTTGAGAATCAGTTTCACAAATATGAAAGAGAGTACCCTAGGTTATTGACRCAAATTAAAAGTAAAACAACTTCTTTATCATTTTCTGATGCGTTCCTTTTTCTCTATGCCATCATAGATATAAAGATGCGTAATCAGCATTTCAGAAAGACGGCAATTGAGGACAAAAAAGAAGGTGTGATTGATAAGCTGTTTAATGGATATAGGAAAGAGCTTGAAAATGTAGATGTATCGGCTTTCTTAAATATCACTAAAGAAGAAATGTTGGCTACAATGGACAGAATGCGGGAAGAATTGATGACAAATGACAATTATACAAAGAATTCGCACATTACTACCCTCATTGGACAAAACAAAGCGGTTTCAGACATACATCTGCAAATTATCAATAGGCTCTTCAAATACCAGTGGATGATCTTTGAATCTGATAATCAATTCATTACTACTGACAACCCTGGCGCTTCAGTTGATGATAGTGATAAAGTGCATAATACTAAATTTGCAGAAAATATAATGTTTTTCATGCCCATACGCCTTCCCTTTGTTTGGGCATTGCGACAGTTATATTTGATCAAGATTTTGTCGGAGATAGAAGCCAGAAGCTACTAACATTCGCTAAAGTACCCCCAAGCTTCGTAGAAAAGATC
>NZ_JBFTQI010001009.1:0-1754 GCF_056398925.1 Pedobacter sp. 01T416_2 | reverse complement strand
GGCATAACCCGCGGCCATGTGCATGGCAGGTGCCAGAACCTGTCCCAGACTCATGCTACCATATTTACTCAGCATATAAATCAGTCCGCCGGGTGTACCTGGCGTGGTTGCAGCCAAAGGGCCGTATTCTGGCGGAAAGCTATAACCTTTAGCTTTAAAAAAGGCTACGGTTGCTCCAGTTGGGGCAACGCCCATTGCATTAATCGCGATCACCTTTTTTGTATTCGGGTTGTAAATTAGTGCCTGTGTTTCTCCTCCCCAGCTTAAAGTATCCCACATGGTGCAGGTAGCAGCCAACATGGCACATGCTGCATCAACTGCATTTCCACCTTGCTGAAAGATCATCGACCCTGCTGTTGCTGCCATCGGCTTTCCTGTGATGGCCATCCAGCTGTTCCCATAAAGCATTGGCTTTTGCGTTTGCTGAGCAAATAAAGTGCGAAGAGAGAGTGATAGTAGCAGAAACAGGGCTAATTTTTTCATAGTTCCAATATAGCTAAAATATGTGCCACAGCAGTCCTTCACCTGCACAGCCCCCCTAATTATGGGTAATAAAACAAGCTTGTTACAAATTTAAGTACCACCAGAACAACTTACCCTAGTGCGCACAGTTAGCTTTTGGTAAATTCATCCACCTAGAAGAATGTAAGGTCCTGTTCTCATTTCTTTTTCTTGGGTTTGGGTTCAGGCAGTTCTGCAACAGTGATGCTAACCAGTTTTTTTAGCCAATCGCGATCTTCCAACTGCTCTTCGATTAGAAACTGATTTTTTGTACCCGGGTAAGGAGGTGCCTCCACAACATCTTTTATATACGCCCTTCCAGATAAGGTTGGCTTAACAAACAGCTTGTTGTCGCACACCAGTGCAAACAACTTATCATCAAAATACAAGCCGTATTCGCCAAACATTTTTTTATAAGTAACATGTCCGGAATAATCCATCTGATCTATTATAAAGTCTACGAATTTCTGTTCTGACGCCATTGTAAATTGATCTAATTTGAAAGGTGTGATATGAGTAAAGCTAAACGAATAATTGAAAAGAAAACCTTTAACTGTTTTCACTATTAAATTCTACATGCTTCAAGCACTAAGATAGGAACAATCGTCGATTATATTAAGTACGCCCATTCACTAATCATTGGTTATTCCTTTTCTTTTGATTCTGGTTTGCAATAATGGGCATAATCGCTAAATTTGTCGCCCAAATGAACAATTGACACAAAATATATGATTGTTCTAAACGGTAAAAAAGAATAAAATGGAAGAAAATGATTTTGTTTCAATCTGGCTGGAAGAAACCGGAAATCCAGCAATTGAGAAACTAGCGCAGCTAAATCTTGAAGTTGYCAATAAAACCACAAAAGTACTTGCAGAAAAAGGTGCAACAGAAAACGATCTTGCTTCCATACTGGATATTAATCCTGATGAAATTAAAAGGTGGTTAACTGGCAAACATGTCTTCAGCATCAAAACCATTAACGAAATTGTTATTGCAATGGCCGAAATTACTCAAAGAGAAGAGCAGCCTGAATTCCAATAAATATTCTATTATACTTTTAGTCGTTGTTAAGCGCTAGTTAAATCAATACAATCTTCCTTTAGGGTTATAAAACAGTCCTTTAATTGAATTTTAGCATATTTATTTGCAAAAATATTTAAAATAGGGTGTACTTAGCAGGCCTAGCCCAACTGACAGGGCTACAGTTGAAGCATTTAATTATTGGGGGCTATCCTTAATTATTTATCTACTGT
>NZ_JBFTQI010001008.1:0-1761 GCF_056398925.1 Pedobacter sp. 01T416_2 | reverse complement strand
GATTACGACCTGATCATGAATACAAATTTAAAAGGTGTTTTTTTTACCATCCAATCGTTTGTAAATTACTGTAGGAAAAGTAAGGTAGCCGGAACCGTAATCAATATGAGTTCTGTACACGAAGAAATCGCATTTCCACATTTTGCTGCGTACTGTGCGAGTAAAGGAGGCTTAAAGATGTTAACCAGAAATCTCGCTTCAGAATTAGCCCAATTTAATATCAGGATTAACAACGTAGCGCCCGGAGCTGTTTCAACACCGATTAATCAAGATTTATTGAACAATAAAGAACAGTTGGAAAAAGTACTTCAAAATATCCCCTTAAAACGAATGGGTAAGGTAGAAGATGTGGCAGCAATAGTGGCTTTCCTCGCTTCTGATGATGCCGCTTATGTAACCGGATCAACTTATTTTGTAGATGGAGGATTAACCTAACCGGATCAACTTATTTTGGCTAATCGTGCGAAGAAATTTAATTTAAACCTTTAAATTTGGCATTAAGTTTAAGAACGCCTGCGAATTAGCATGGTATTTCTTTTTATCTAATTTAAAATAGAATGCTCCTTTTTTAGAACCTGTTCTATCTTTTTCAGCTAGCTTAATCAATAGTCCGGTTGAAGTAATTTTACGGCTGAAATTCCTGGTATCGATTTTAGTATCGTTTACTTCCTCAAAAAGTATATGCAATTGTGGGATGGTGAATTTTTTAGGGAGCATTTCAAATAAAATAGGATGGAGGGCAGCCTTGTATCTTAATTTTTTTCGGGCATCGGCAACCATTTGGTTATGATCAAAAATAAGTTTTGGCCTATCGTTGATCAAAAACCATTCTGCCTCGTAATCGTCATTTAACTGTGCCTCATATTTATGGATATCAATAAGGGCAAAATATCCAACAGAAAGTGTTCTTTCAATTGGGTCGCGGTCAGGTTCTCCATAAATCTGCATCTGCTCCAGGTAAACACCTTCCAAACCTGTCATTTTTTTGAGTACCCTGTTCGCTGCATCGTCTGGACTTTCATTTGCACCCACAAAACCACCCATTAAACTCCATTTGTTTATCTCGGGTTCTAAACCCCGCTTAACCAACAGAATTTTGAGGTGTTCACCGTCAAACCCAAACACTATGCAATCAACAGCAACCAGATAATGTGGCTGCCTAGAATATTCAATCATTTTTATCCGAGATTTTAAAGGGCTTAATATGTTCAAATTTTCACGAAAATAAAAATTATTATTAATTGTCGTTTTGACAATTAATAATAATTTTATAATTTGGCGGCTTAGATGGGTTAAGCTAAATGCTTTCTTTTCTTTAACCAATTGAAAATATAAGATGAACCAAACATTCGAACTCGATAGTAATCCACACACCAGGTTAAATATATTAACTGGCGAATGGGTTTTAGTTTCTCCGCACCGTACTAAAAGGCCCTGGCAGGGTAAGGTTGAAGATGTAACACCAGATAACCGTCCGGAATATGACCCTAAATGTTATTTATGTCCTGGTAATGGCAGGGCAGATGGCGATAGCAATCCAGAATATACCGAAAGTTTTGTTTTTAACAATGATTTTGCTGCGTTGCTTGAAGATACGCCTGCAGGTAATATGAACGAAGAAGATTTATTGGTAGCCAATAATCAGAGAGGGCTTTGCCGGGTGATCAGTTTTAGCCCGAAGCACAACCTCACACTTCCCGAAATGAGTGTCGAAGCCATAACTACCTCACACTTCCCGAAATGAGTGTCGAAGCCATAACT
>NZ_JBFTQI010001007.1:0-1764 GCF_056398925.1 Pedobacter sp. 01T416_2 | reverse complement strand
GGATATAACAATAACATCAAATTCTGGAATGCCGCTCTTACTTACCTATTTATGAAAAACGACAGGGCGCAGTTAAAATTCTCGGTGAATGATATTTTGCAGAGCAATGTGCGTAGGAACATCCAGATTACGGGCAACAGTGTTATCGATACGCAGAGCAATAACCTGGGTAGATATGGCATGCTTACCCTTACTTATAATATCCAAAACTTTGGACAAAAAGTTGGCGGCAGACAAACGTTTTTTAATTTTTAGGTTGATTTAGCGTCATTTCGACCGCAGTGGAGAAATCCAATCCCGAGGTCTGTGTCTTCACAAACCTCAGCGAAAATTCTTCTTTTCAAACTTTTCATAATGGTCTGTGGAGACACAGACCATTGAAACAATTTATCATTACAAAAACATTTCCGCAAGCAACTCGTACGATCTTATCCGGTCTTCAAAATGCTCGGTAATGGTAACTGCCATCAGTTCATCAACATCATAGTCGGCAGCCAGTTTGGTAAGCCGCTCTTTAATTACAGTTGGCGTGCCATAAATCATCCGCGGTTTATTGGCATTAATCCGTTCCTGCTCTGCAGCGTTATAACTAATGTCTTTAATATCGTTCCAACCTACAGCAGTTAAGCCTCCGCCCTTCTCTAGCTGGAGAAAACGGTAAGCCATTAAAGCCTCCTGTTGTTTTACCTTTTCTTCATCTTCTGAGCAGAAAACAAAAAGTGCCACGTTTTCAACTGGTTTTGCCAAATCAACCGAAGGTTTAAAATGTTCCCGGTAGTATTGAACAGCCTGTGGTCCTCCATGCGGATTAATAAAATGCGCAAAAGAAAAACCCATTCCAAAGTGGGCCGAGAATAAGGCACTTTGTCCGCTGCTGCTCAAAAGCCATTGCTGCGGAACAGTTTCAGCAATGGGAATGGCTTTTATTTTGGCCTGGATACCACCATCAGAGGTATCATGCAAGTAATGTTGTAGCTCACGCAGTTGTTCTACAAAATCCTGCTCGCTCCAATTGTTTGATGGGTTAAGCATCGAAGCCGTAATGCGGTCGGTACCCGGTGCACGGCCCATTCCCAGATCGATCCGGTTAGGGTGCATCACTTCCAGCAAACGAAAACTTTCTGCAACCTTTAGCGCACTATGGTTGGGCAGCATAATACCGCCCGAACCTATTCTTAAAGTTTTGGTATGATTGGCCAGATGGGCAATTAAGATCTCGGGCGTTGAACCCGCCAAACTGGTGGTATTGTGATGTTCTGAAACCCAGAAACGGTGATATCCCAATCTTTCGGTTTCCTGTGCAAGTATAGTGGTTTCTTCAATGGCACGGCGGGCTGTAACACCCTTGCGAACCGGCGATTGATCTAACACACTAAGTTTAATTTTCGTATTGCTCATATTCGTATCTAACAAATTTATGAGCCTGTTAATTTAAAATAGGCGTGCGAAAAGCTTTATGACTTTTAGATTATTGCGCCAAAGTCAATTTGACCAAATACTGATCTTCGCCATCATCAAAAATCAATTCAGCATCCCATCCCGTTTCTTTTGCAATCTGTTTAATGGTTTCTTCATCTATATAAATCCAGTTAAACCAATTGCCTTTTTCGCCTTTATATTCGTACTGATAAGATACCTCACCATAATACTGGTTTTGCGGTTTAGGCATGTCCTCATATAAATAAGAAATATCAGAAGAATCGAAAATCACCTGTCCATCGGGATTGATGAGGTCTTTTAGCCTGATCAGGAAATCCTTAAAAC
>NZ_JBFTQI010001006.1:0-1767 GCF_056398925.1 Pedobacter sp. 01T416_2 | reverse complement strand
CACCTAATGTAGCGGGCTGGCCTGGCGGACAAAGCTGGATTGATAGTTCATCATTAATGTTAAGGATGCGCATTCCTTCGCTTGTTTTAAATGACGGGGAAATCGATTTCAGCGGCAAAGCAGATCCTGAAGACGAAGCTGTAATTGCCTTAAGCAGAACAGCTACCACCAATGCAAATGCCAACATGAAACCAAAATCGTACGTAAACGCAAATGCAGACTGGCCTAAATTTTTAGATACTTTACCAAAAGGATTAACGCCACTGGAACTTACCGAGTTTTTATTGCAACCGAAATTAAATGCCAAAATAACAACGATGGTAAGCGATAATAAAGGATTGCGAAGTACTGCAGTCGAAATTACCAGTATGCCAGAGTATCAGTTGTGTTAATAGTCAATGGTTGATGGTCCAATAGCCAATTAGCTGAACACCCAAACCAATGAACTATTGACGAATGAACATTGAACCAAAATATTAACAAGATGAACAGAAGAAATTTTTTAAGAAATACAGGATTTGTTGCAGCAGGTTCGCTATTTGTTCCCGCTTTTATGAAACCGCTTGAGGCCATGGCGCTTGATGAGCTGAGCCTATACAAAAACCTAGTTGTGGTACAGCTTTCTGGTGGAAATGACGGTTTAAATACGGTTATTCCCTTTGGAAACGATATTTACTACCAAAAAAGAAAAAGTATTGCCATTAAACCTGAAGAGGTAATTAAATTGAACGACATGCAGGGGCTAAATCCGAACATGGCGGCCCTGCAAGAAATTTATGATCAAGGCTGGATGACCATCATCAACGATGTTGGCTACCCCAATCCAGATCGCTCGCATTTCCGTTCGATGGATATCTGGCAAACGGGTAGCGATAGCAATCAATTCCTATCAACCGGATGGATTGGCCGTTATTTAGATAGCAATTGCCAAACCTGCAAATTCCCTTATACTGCGATAGAAGTAGACGACTCGCTTTCTCTGGCCATGAAAGGGCAAACCAAAAAAGGAATTGCATTAAAAGATCCCGCAGCTTTGTTCCGTAATACAAACGATCCCTTTTTTAAGGCCATGCTGCAGAATGATAAGGAACATTTAGATGAAGATAATTTAGGTTATTTATATAAAACCATGATCGAAACTTCATCCTCTGCCAGTTATATCCAGAATACTTCCAAAATTTATCAGTCGAAATCTACTTACCCTACTTCGGGTTTTGCAAACCAATTGAAAACGGTTTCTAAATTTATTTCTTCGGGATTAAAAACAAGGGTTTATTATGTATCCTTAAGTGGTTTTGATACCCACGTAAATCAGATTGGTCAACAAGGTAATCTGCTTAAACAATATAGTGAAGGTATGGCTGCTTTTTTGAAAGATCTAAAATCGAACAATAAATTGGAGGATACCTTGGTAATTACCTTCTCCGAATTTGGCCGCAGGGTTGAACAAAACGCCAGTAACGGCACCGACCACGGAACGGCAAATAATATGTTTGTTTTTGGCGGAAAATTAAAGAAACAAGGGATTTTTAATGCTGCGCCTAATTTAAGTGATCTGGATACAGGCGATTTAAAATATCAATTGGATTTCAGACAGGTTTATGGTACCATTTTAGATAAATGGCTGGATGTAAATAATGCTGATATTCTGAATAAAAAGTTTAATACGCTCGATTTTATATAGATCTTACAAGAAGTCAAGTTTCATAGCAGGTTGTTTATTCAACTTGACTTCTTTATTATCTATTTCCTTTTTAACACATAAAC
>NZ_JBFTQI010001005.1:0-1774 GCF_056398925.1 Pedobacter sp. 01T416_2 | reverse complement strand
GATTTTAAGGATGTTCTCACTTGTTAAGAGAGGAGAAATGTATGTCGAGAATTATAGGAGAGCGTCATAAAAGCTAAGAAAAACTCCCAAAAAAAGAGTTTTTCTTAAAATAAATTTGCAATTGTGGTAAACCTAGAATACGACTAAAACGCAGTGGAATGTTCCAAAGAAACTCCTTCGGAGGAGAGATCCATCTAGGCAGATTTAGCTTCGCTGAGCAATCGTGGTTTTCGACTGCGTTGCACTCCGCTCGAAATGACGACCACTTAAAAGAAAATTTACAAAGAAGCCAAGTTTTATAAGATATGTGCAAATAAAAACTGCCTGCTCCAGTGCGTGTTTTGTAAAAATAATAATCACCAAAGTAAAATTTTTGATCATTTACTAAATCGTTTTACATATTATATTTATTTTGCAGAACTAAACAGGCTAACCAAAGTAACAATCCATCATAATAAAAATATAATCAGATGAAAAAAATATTTACTTTTTCAATCTTCCTAATGTTTGTTTCGGCTTTTTCAGCTCATTTAAAAGCACAGGAAATCACAAAGAAAAGTGGTTATACATTATCGTTCGAGAGCAATTTTAAGGAATTAGACCCTCAATTGAAGAAACGGTTAATCAAAACTTTTTTCGAAGTTTACCCAAAACTGGCCAAAGAGTATAATCCAGCTACCATAAAAGAAGTGAAATTTTTTGTAGATACAGCTTACAAAGGCGTGGCGGCAACTGCTGACGGTAAAGTAACCTTCAGTTCGATCTGGATGGTGAAACATCCTGAAGATATTGATGTAGTAACCCACGAGGTGATGCACATTGTACAAGATTATGGACGAAGCGTTGGCCCGGGCTGGTTAACAGAAGGTATTGCCGATTATGCACGCTATAAATTTGGTGTAGATAATGAAGGCGCCAAATGGTCGCTACCTGCTTTAAAGCCAGAACATAGTTATAAAAATAGCTACCGCATTACTGCAGGTTTTTTTGCCTGGATGGAGAAAAGTGTAAAACCGGGTATAATCAAAACGGTTGATGCTTCTTTAAGAGATCACACTTATACCAAAGATATCTGGACAAAATTAACGGGTAAAGATTTAGATGCGCTTTGGGCAGATTACATTAAAAATTCGGAAGTTTAAAATAAATACCAGCATATAAAACACAAACACAACAAATGAAAAGATTATTTATCGCTTTATTGAGTGTTGCGGCATCAACCAGCTTCGCGCAAACAATAGGCAAAATTACAGATCCGGTAGATTGGATAAACCCTTTAATGGGAACGGCATCCAAGCCATCATTATCTAACGGAAACACCTATCCGGCAATTGGTTTGCCATGGGGAATGAATATGTGGTCGCCACAAACCGGTAAAAACGGCGATGGATGGGCTTATGTTTATGAGGCCGACAAAATCCGCGGCTTTAAACAAACACATCAGCCTTCGCCCTGGATGAACGATTACGGCGCTTTTTCTATTATGCCCGTTACCGGCAAATTAAAATTCACAGATGATGACCGCGCAAGTTGGTTCAGCCATAAAGCAGAGATTTCTAAGCCATATTATTACAGTGTTTATTTAGCAGATGCTGATGTAACCACCGAAATTACCCCAACAGAACGCTCTGCCCAGTTCAGGTTTACTTTCCCTAAAACGGATAGCGCTTATGTGGTAGTAGATGCGCAGAATAAAGGTTCTTATATTAAAATTATACCAGCAGAAAGAAAAATTATTGGTTATACCACTAAATATGCCCGTGGCCCACCCCAC
>NZ_JBFTQI010001004.1:0-1787 GCF_056398925.1 Pedobacter sp. 01T416_2 | reverse complement strand
CTGGCGGACAATGTTACTTAAAAACCGTACGAACAATCAGCGTATGAATTTTAGTACCAATGGTGGCGGTAAGGTAGCCCGTTATTACATAGCAGGTACCTACAACAATGACAACGGTCTTCTTAAAGTTGATGAACGTAATAACTTTAACAGCAATATCAGCCTTAAATCCTATCAGTTACGCTCGAACATCAATATCAATATGACGAAAACCACAGAAGTCATTGTGCGTTTAGCCGGAAGTTTTGATGACTATACAGGGCCGATAGACGGTGGAAGCGGGTTGTATACCAAAATTATGAGGAGCAATCCCGTTTTGTTCCCTGCATATTATCCGGCAGGCCAAATGCCAAAAACAAACCACATTTTATTCGGAAATTCAAGTAACGGACTGCTGATCAATCCTTATGCAGATCTGGTGAAAGGTTACCGCGATTACTCAAGATCGCTGATGAACGCACAGTTTGAGGTGAAACAGGATCTGTCATTCATCACGCAGGGCCTTTCGGCGAGGGGCATGTTCAATACCTCCCGGTATTCTTATTTCGATGTCAGCCGGAATTACAACCCTTTTTATTATTCGGCCAGTGGCTACAATAGCCTGCAGGATACTTATGGTTTAACCCTGCTGAATGAGGGTTCGGCGACCGAATACCTGAATTACAACGAAGGTGCAAAGGATATCAATACGACAACCTACATGGAGGCTGCGGTAAATTATGTGAAGCAGATTTCGAAAGTAAATGATATAACGGCCCTACTGGTATATCAAAGAAGGCAACAGCTCTTTGCAAACAGCGGTACTCTGCAAAAATCTTTGCCATACCGTAATCAGGGGGTGTCTGGACGTTTTACTTATGGCTATAACAACCGTTACCTCGCCGAACTCAGCTTTGGCTATAATGGATCTGAGCGTTTTTTCAAAACTGAAAGGTATGGTTTTTTTCCCGCGATAGGGCTTGGATGGCAGGTATCCAATGAGAAATTCTGGAAACCGATCAGCACTATCGTCAGTAAACTAAGGTTAAAAGCAACCTATGGAATTGTTGGGAATGATGCTATCGGATCACCGGAAGACCGTTTCTTTTATCTTTCAGAAGTTAACTTGTCCGATGGAGGCAAGGGTGCCAGGTTTGGTGAACAATTTGCCTATTATAGGCCGGGAATAACTGTCAATCGTTACGATAATGCTTTTATTACATGGGAAAGGGCAAAGAAATTCAATTTTGGTACAGAGCTGACCCTGTTTAACGATTTCAATTTGCAGGTTGATCTTTTCTCTGAAACCAGGGATAATATTCTAATGGAACGTGCCGCTATCCCAAGTACAATGGGGCTTGCGGCAGCCATCAAAGCTAATACAGGAAAGGCTAAAGCGAATGGAATAGATATCTCAGCCGATTATAACAAAAATTTCAATACATCTTTATGGCTGCGTCTGCATGGGAACTTCACCTATGCACACAGTGAATTTTTACAGTTTGAGGAACCTCAGTACAAAGAAAGTTATCTTTCCAGGATCGGGCAGTCGCTTAATCAGAATTATGGCTTAATTGCAGAACGGTTATTTATCGATCAATATGATGTGGCCAATTCTCCAAAACAGACCTTCGGCGAATATGCAGCGGGCGATATCAAATACCGGGATGTAAACGGAGATGGTCAGATTACCAACCTCGACCGGGTACCTATCGGCCTGCCTACCGTTCCGGAGATCATTTACGGTTTTGGCTTCTCTTCAGGATATAAAAACTTTGATCTGTCGGTGTTTTTCCAGGGGTCTGCCC
>NZ_JBFTQI010001003.1:0-1788 GCF_056398925.1 Pedobacter sp. 01T416_2 | reverse complement strand
GCCATGGGCCACGAAGCTTTATTTCTGGAACATATTCCCCATTTAAAACAACACTTTAAAAATCCGATTAAAATTGAAAACGGAGTTTACATCACTCCACAAGAAGCGGGAAGCAGCTGTGATTTAAAATAACCCAAAATCTAACCAAATATGATCAGTACAACCGATATCGTAATTAC
This sequence comes from Pedobacter sp. 01T416_2, assembly GCF_056398925.1. Classification (NCBI taxonomy): domain Bacteria; kingdom Pseudomonadati; phylum Bacteroidota; class Sphingobacteriia; order Sphingobacteriales; family Sphingobacteriaceae; genus Pedobacter; species Pedobacter sp. 01T416_2. Next base: position 1,609 of record NZ_JBFTQI010001003.1, on the reverse strand, counting down.
CATTGCTTATATACTTTTTATTGTAACCATAGGCTTATGGACAGGAACGAGAAAAAAGAAAAACGAAGAAACCACCAGTGGAGAATACTTTTTGGCGGGCAAATCGCTTAAATGGCCTATGATTGGCCTGGCGCTGTTTGCAACAAACATTTCGTGTCTCCATTTGGTAAGTTTGGCACAGAGCGGATTTGACAGCGGCCTTTTAAATGGCAATTTTGAATGGATGGCGGCATTTACCCTTATTCTTTTGGCCTTATTATTTATTCCTTTCTATATCCGTTCGGGGATTTCTACTTTACCCGATTTTTTAGAGCGAAGGTATAACCGGGCCTGTAGAGACTGGCTGGCATTCATCTCTATCCTATCGGCCATCATTATTCACATTGCCTTTTCTTTTTTAGCGGGTGGTATTGTACTCGAAACCTTATTCGGCATAGATATGTATATAAGTATAGTGGTAATTGCCTCGCTAACCGGACTATACACCATTATTGGCGGTTTAAGGGCCGTGGTAGTTACCGAAACCATTCAAAGTTTGGTGTTGATTACCGGCGCCATTATCATTACAGTTTTTGCGTGGAATAAAGTTGGTGGCTGGAATCATATGACTGCTATACTGCAAAAAGAAAATGCCATGGATAAGCTCAGTATGATACGTCCGATTGGCGATAAGAGTGGAATGAGCTGGATAGCCGTATTTTTAGGGTATCCGGTTTTGGGTATTTGGTACTGGTGTGCTGATCAAACCATAGTACAACGTGTTTTAGGCGCAAAAGATGAAAACCATGCCCGCGTAGGTTCCTTGTTTTGCGGTTTCATCAAAATTTTACCCGTGTTTATTTTCGTGCTGCCTGGTTTGTTTGCTTATATCTTGTATAAATCGGGAACTATAGATTTATCGAGTTTGCAAACTGTTGGCGCCAAAGGCGAAATGGTACTAAATACCAAAGGCATTTATACCTTAATGATTACCCAGCTTTTGCCTAAAGGATTGGTAGGTATTTTGGTAGCCGCATTATTATCAGGATTAATGAGTCAAATTGCAGGTGCGTTAAATTCTATCGCTACATTAAGCAGTTATGATTTATACAAAAGATTTAAACCCGAAACCAGCGATAAAAAATTAGTTAGTGTAGGTCGCTGGTCGGCAGGCATTGCATTAGCCGTTTCAATAAGCCTCTTGCCATTATTAAATAGCTATCAAAGCCTTTTCGAAGGCATAAATGATGTAATCGCACATATTGCCCCTCCTATTACCTGTGTGTTCTTACTAGGGGTATTTTGGAAAAAAGCATCAGCTAAAGGGGCGCAATATACTTTGCTGCTCGGTTCTATTATTGGGGCGAGTGTTTTTGTGGTAAACAAATTATATGGTACAGAAACTATAATCGGCAAAATCCCCTTTATGATGATGGCATTTTACCTGTTCTGCATCTGTGTATTTATACAGGTTATATTTTCTTACATCTATCCTGTAAAACATACCGCCCAAAGCGAAGCCCTTTACTGGAATTCTATTTGGGAACCCCTTAAAAGTAAAGGCTGGAGCGGGATAGGCAACTACAAATTTCTGTCGGTGCTTTTATTGGTGATAATGGGTGTTTTATAC
>NZ_JBFTQI010001002.1:0-1795 GCF_056398925.1 Pedobacter sp. 01T416_2 | reverse complement strand
TCATTAAACCATACGTTGTACTTAGCCACAATGTTCCATTATGGTCTTCCGTTATGGCATAAATTTGTTGGCGTTGCTTTTGCCCATATAGAAAGCGTTTAAATTTATAGTTTCCATTAGTGTTGAGCAGGTTTAAGCCGTTTTCAGTACCGATCCACACACGGCCCTTTTTATCCTGATAAATGCAACTTATTTTGGAGTTGCTAATGCTGTTCGGATCTTTGCTATTGCGCGCATATCGATCGAAGTTATCAGCATCTTCATTATATTTATTTAGCCCCTCCTGGGTACCAATTAATAATGTTCCATCCTTTAAGGCTAAAAGAGAAGAAAGATAAGCTGCACTGCTCAGGCTTTTCTCATTGTTATTGTCGTGATTATATACTTTAAAAGATTGAGAGTCGTATTTGTTTAACCCGAACCGGGTGCCAAACCACATGAAACCTCTGCCATCTTGGGCGATAGACAATACCGAACTTTGTGTGAGACCGTTTTCTACATTGAGGTGTTTAAAAGCATATTTGTTTTGGGCGTTACTTACAATAATAAAAAATACTAAATTAATTGTTAGCAGGTATTTCATGTTGGCACAAAGTGAGGGATGGTTAGCTTTTACCTGATTAAAAGTACAAAATGTTTCTATTATAAAAATCAAATACGTTTGGTGAGGCAATTTTAATACTTTATCCGCTCATTTGCCCTATTTAATGCTTTTTTCTGCTTTTGTTTAGAATTTTACACCCATTTGTTTAGGATTTTATCCCCTCAGTTTGCCTCCAAAGCAACAATTTTGAATAACCAAATATTAAAGCAAAACCAAACCGTTTAAGCCGATATCCTTTTCATTGTAGCCAGAATAGTTCTATCTGGTGTTAGCCACAGGTTATGCCCATAATTTTTTGCGATTAAGAAAAACGAATGTTAATCAACTAAACAAAAAATGGATAAACTTTACAAACATCTCAAAACTGGAGAAGCAAAACTGAGCCGTTTTTACTATCCGGTAAAACTATGCTCACTTATTATGCTTTTGAGTTTTACGGCATTTACAGCCTTTGCTCAGTCTATAAAAATTTCAGGAACAGTAAAAGATGCTCAAGGGGGAACAATGCCCGGAGTAAGTGTTACTGTAAAAGGTACTTCTACAACAACGGTAACCGGAGGTGATGGTAAATACACTATTACTGTACCATCGGCCCAAAACACTTTGGTATTTAGCTTTATTGGTTACGATAGCAAAGAAGTATTGGTAGGTAAGGCTACAACCTTAAATATTACGCTGCAAGAGCAAAACAACAGCCTAAATGATGTAGTTGTAGTAGCTTACGGTGTGCAGAAAAAGGTTAATGTAATTGGTTCTGTATCGACCATCAGTGCCAAATCAATCGAAAACAGGCCTGTAACCAATTTATCATCTTCTCTTGGTGGTTTAAGTTCGGGTGTATTTGTTCGTCAATCGTCTGGAAAGCCGGGTTCTGATGGCGCAACGCTTAGAATTCGTGGTACTGGAACTATTAATAGTAATAATCCATTAGTAGTAATTGATGGAGTTATTGGCAGTATTGATGCCGTAAATCCGAACGATGTTGAAAGTGTTTCGGTATTGAAAGATGCCGCTGCCTCATCTATTTATGGTTCATTAGCTGCAAACGGCGTTATTTTAATTACCACAAAAAGAGGCACAAGCGGAAAAACAGTAATAAGCTATGCTGGTTTAGCATCAATTGCAAGGCCTGCAAATTTGCCAACTTTTATTTCTGATTATGTTGCCCACATGAATTTGGTTAATGAAGGT
>NZ_JBFTQI010001001.1:0-1810 GCF_056398925.1 Pedobacter sp. 01T416_2 | reverse complement strand
GTGCAAGAGATCTGAAAGAATGTTTACTGATCCAATTAAAAAGGAAAGACCCAAACAATCCAATTATAGTAAAAGCAATGAATGTTGTAGAAAACTATCTGGACGAGTTTACACGTAAACATTACGATAAATTAGAAAAAAGTTTAGGTTTAGATAGTGAAGAACTTAAAGAGGTTGTAAATGAAATTCTGCGTTTAAACCCAAAACCAGGTGATGCCAATCAGGTTACCACCAAACAAATGCAGATTATTCCTGATTTCCATATCAGCAATAATGATGGCGTATTAATTTTGACGCTAAATTCTAAAAATGCTCCTGAATTAAAGGTAAGCAGATCTTACCAGGAGATGTTTGAGCATTACGACAAAGCTTCATCGAAAGATAAAAAGCTGAAAGAAGCTGTTCAGTTTGTTAAGCAGAAATTAGATTCTGCACGATGGTTTATCGATGCAATTAAACAAAGACAACAAACTTTGTTAAAAACCATGAATGCCATTATGCACTATCAATATGAATATTTTTTAACCGCCGATGAGCGTAAAATGCGCCCAATGATCTTAAAAGATATTGCCGATAAAATTGATATGGATATTTCAACCGTATCAAGGGTGGCAAACTCTAAGTATGTGCAGACTGAATTTGGTACTTTCTTATTAAAATCATTCTTCTCAGAAGCGATACAAACCGAAAACGGTGAGGAAGTTTCGAACAAAGAGGTTAAAAAAATATTGGAAGACTGTATTGGTAACGAAGATAAACGCAAACCTTTAGCTGATGAAAAATTAACCGAAATTTTAAAAGAAAGAGGTTATAACATTGCCAGAAGAACCGTTGCAAAATATCGTGAGCAGATGAATATCCCTGTGGCAAGGTTAAGAAAAGAACTTTAGATCAGTTGGCAGTTATCGGGTTTACAATTCAAAGTTTACAGTTACTTTTCTAAAGTATAGAATTTAAATTGCCAAAGAAAGTGTTGCGCTCCAAATATAACTAGTGTATTTATTGTGACTGGGAAAGGAACAGTTCCGTGTGCTTGGCCGTCTGCAGTCCTGCCATTCGCTATAGTCCCGATGAAAAATCGGGAGCTGCCGCTGCTGTCAGGTTTAAGCACAAAGTTTCTGCACCCTGCAACCTCAAAAATAAAAAACTGCCTTGGCCATTTAGCCCCGGTTGCAGCGTTACCCTGCAGCGAGGAGGCACGACGAAGTGAAGCGTGAAAGCGAAAAACGGGAGGAAACTTCCTGTTCTATACAGGTTTTGCGCTCCAACCTATAAACCATACACTTTCATCTACCTGAATACCAGTATATTACCACATTTTAATATACGATGGCACCTTATAGATATTATTCAGCAATAAACCCAATACAATTTCGTGGCTACCATTACTTACCTGATTTAATTGAGATGTTGTAAAATCGTATGAATAAGTTAAATTAACCATCTTGCCAATATTAAAGCCAGCCATTGCTGCAAACGAATCATCTTTACGATAACTTCCTCCTAACCAGATTTTGTCTTTAAAAGCCAATTTCATGTTTAGATCAACAGAAACCGGTGCAGGTGATACGTATTTTACCATTACCGATGGTACTGCAGCAATTTCATCATCAAAGAAAAACTTATATCCTGCGGTAGCAAAATAATGTGGTGCCTCTTTACCTAAATTATAACTATTATCGCCTGTAAAGCTTAATTTTTGTGGTAAAATTTGCTGTACCGATAAACCGGCAAATAACCTTGCGCCATATAACCATAAACCAATACTCAAATCGGGTTTCACCTGGTTAATCAGCGCCCTGTTCATAAT
>NZ_JBFTQI010001000.1:0-1814 GCF_056398925.1 Pedobacter sp. 01T416_2 | reverse complement strand
CTGCAAGGATGGTGGATGCGCAGGCTGGTGGTTTAGCTAACAACCTCAAAAGGTTAAGTAACATTAATTTTTATAAAGAGGGTTGGCAAAAAACACTGATCAAATCGCTAAGCAAAACCTATCTGCTTACAGAGGCCTACAAAAATCAGGAACTGCTGGCCGATGATCTTAAACAGGAAGTAAGGTCGCTGGTTGGGTGGAACACACTAAAAGATGAAATACTAGCCACTACAGGTGTAACTGACGATTGGTATGTGCTATCGATTGATATTACCGAAGATAATAACCTGAAAACGGAGAAAATTTGGCTGTATGGTGAAAATACCAAGCGTTATGCGCTAATCATTAATTTTTATACAACGATTCAGGCTAATGCCAATAATCTAATATCGGGAAATGTTGTACATGCAGCGCTCGCTTTTTATCTATCACCCTCACCTTTAAGGGCTTTATTTAAAGGCGAAGTTCGAAAAGAAAATGTACAGCTTTTGCCAGAAACGCAAAGCAATATTGCCGATCTTTTTAGCCACGTTTCGGGTTTATTAACCATCAATCCATTTGTAGAAGAAATTCCTTTTTTACTATCTTCTGTAAAGGTCGTTTTCGAAAACGAAACCTGGTTGCTGGTCGATACGGATCAGAAATCCATTTTATTGAGCAACCTCGAAGATGAATGTTGGGTAATCCTGTCCATCACCAAGGGCAATGCTTTTGTATGCTTTGGGATTTATCAGAACGAGCAGTTCAACGTAGCGTCGGTTTTTATAAATGATAGATATTATCCGATAAAATGAGTGATCAGAATATTATAAAAACAGCCCTGTTGGGTACTGATAAAGTGCAGTTTGATCCGACACCCAATTTAATCGGAATAGGGAACCGAATTATTGCTGGGCAGGTAGATAAAGAAGATGCTTTTTTGAAAAATGCTGCGGTAAATTTCCTGTATAACGAATCCGGTAGGTTGCCTAATGTTTGTAGTCGTGTTCAGGAAAGCTGCCCGGATGAAGAAAAGGTCGAATTAGATGCATTGACTGGTTTTCAGATCAAATCGGCGCTCCAGTTAAAAGACGATGTGTTATTTTATTACCTTGTTTACCGTACCAATCAGGCCGATAAAATATTTGGTGCCGATCTGGTTCCCGATGCCTTAAATAAAGCTTTATCACAGAAAAAGAAAGCCGAAGCAGTTTTAACAGCCTGTGGTGAAACCGGAAAATGGCTCGCGGGCATCAATAAAAATTGGTCGCAACTTTTTGATTTCGCTCCATCAGGGCAGGATTGGGAAACAGGCAACCTGGAATGGCGCTTAAACTATTTTGCAGGTTTAAGAGCGGAGGCACCATCAGATGCTTTGGCTTTATTAAATGATCTGCAGCAGGAAAATGCGAATGTAAGGGCCGAATTTATCGCTTTATTGGAAATTAATCTTTCCATTAACGATGAAACTTTTTTAATGTCGGTTTTAAACGATAAGAGCAAAAAAGTAAAAGATATCGCCATTTACCTGCTTAAATTGGTGCCGGGCACCTCAATAAACCAACTATTTTTAAATCATCTCATCAATAGCCTGTCCGTTAAAGAAGAACGTGTACTGCTTGTTGCAAAGAAAAAAGTTTTGACCATTAACCCCGGGATTACACCAGGCGAAGACCTGCTTAAATACGGTTTAGAAAAAATCAGTTCGCAAAAAGGTGTTGATGATGCTGTTTTTTGGATAGCTCAGATTTTCGGATTTATGGATGTGGCAACACTGGCTTCAAAATTTAACCTTTCGGTAGAAGAATGGCTAAAATTAATGTTGAGCGATAAAC
>NZ_JBFTQI010000999.1:0-1821 GCF_056398925.1 Pedobacter sp. 01T416_2 | reverse complement strand
AGCTGCTTTCGATCAATCAGAGGGTGTAAGTGAGCAATTGAATGTGTACTGGCGAAACCAGGTTTTACCGGGTATTGACGAGTATTGGGGTTTCGATCGCTCAACTTTCACGCTACAGAACAAAAGCATTTTCGAATCGGTTCAGCGTTCTTACATCGGCAGGTTAAATTACGATTATGGCAAGAAATACTTTATTGAAGCAATTGCTCGTATGGATGCATCTTCAAATTTTGCACCTGGCAACCGATGGGGCTTGTTTCCAAGTGTTGGTTTAGGATGGGCAATAAGTGAAGAAGATTTTTTTAAAGACAACGTCAAATTTGTAGATCGTTTAAAAGTTAGAGCCAATTATGGATTGGTGGGAGAAAGCAGGATTAATGCCAGGTTATGGCAATCGAGATACACAGTTGATCCGGCAGGATACCTATATAATGAAACATTAACCGGTGGACTCAATCCTGAGATCATGCCTAATCCTGATATTACCTGGGAAAAGGCCCGTACTTTCAACTTAGGTTTAGACGCCTCTTTTTTGAAAAACAAAATCAATTTCACCTACGAATTTTACCACAGGTATTCTTACGATATGTTTGATAAAGGGAACAATGAAAATTTCCCAATGTATGCAGGCTTTGAAGCACCACTGCTAAATTACCAGCAGCGTACCAATTGGGGACATGAGTTTTCAATAGGTTATAAAGCAAAAATTGATAAAAACTGGGGTGTAAATACCGATATTCTCTTTGGTTTTGCCAATAGTCGGATTGATCAGATGTTTTATAATGAATTTCAGTTATGGGATATTACCTATCCTGATTTAAAATACCAGTTCGGAACGGATCCCAATAAATATAACAGTGGCAACTATGGATTGATTTCGAAGGGGATGCTGAGAACACAAGCGGATGTAGATGCACTTCTCAATCAATACCCAACATATACCATTAACAACAGGGTACCACAAGTTGGTTGGCTGTATTATGAAGATACTAATGGCGATGGAAAAATTACTGAAAAAGATCAGGTTCCTATGTTCGAGTCTACCAATTCTTTTGGTATTGGCTTTAATGTGGCCATTTCTTACAAAACATTGAGTTTAAGTACAAACTTTGTAACCAGGTTTGGCGGAAAGGTGTTTTTTGATAGCAAATCAAAAGCACCTGCAAGTACTACGGTTAATGTTCCGGCTTATTGGCGCGATCACTGGACACCAGAAAATCCAAATGCAGAATTTCCAAGGTTTGATGATGCCGGTATAGCAGCCGGTTGGAATTCGACTTTCTGGGCCAGAAGCGGCACAATGATCAGGATAAACAATATGACCTTAACCTATAAGATGCCCAAAAGCTTGCTTAGCAGGGTCGGTATCGCAGATTCTCGATTGGTTTTAACAGGAAACAACCTATGGACTATCGTAAATCCGCTCAAATACAAAGATCCGTACTCTTCAACAATTTATGACTATCCAACTCTGAGGACAATTTCCTTAGGCTTGAATATAAGTTTATAAAGGTTACAAACTTAAAATCTGAACAATGAAATTTAAATATAAAAATACTTTGGCAATTGGCATGCTTGCTATGCTGATGGCATCTTTTTCGGGATGTAAGAAAGATTTCTTCGATGTAAAAGACAGAAATGGGATTGACTCCAGAATATGGGACAATGAAGGGGCAATACAGTTCCTATTAAATGATACCTATGACGTTGTTATGCCCGATTTCCCTTACGAGTTGGCTGCTAACAATGTAATATACGCAAGTGATGAAGACCGTTTTTCTTCATCAGAAAGTATTATGCGCAAAGCAATTGGCGTAAACG
>NZ_JBFTQI010000998.1:0-1822 GCF_056398925.1 Pedobacter sp. 01T416_2 | reverse complement strand
TTATTATACTGATCATTTCTTTCAAATTGTCTTAATGAGATCGTCATGCTGAATTTATTTCAGCATCTTTCCTGCAATAGACCCCGAAATGAATTTACTTCGTAGCTTTCCACTTCGCTACAGGTCAGGGTGACGACCCATAATATTGTATTAATCGAACTTAGTTGAATAGACTAAAGACTCCTGACTTAGGACTCAAGACTATCAGCGCTTTCTTCAACCTTTCTTCTCAGTTCATCTTTATAAGCTTGCATTTTAACTGTTAAAGAATCATCAGCTGTAGCTAAAATCTGAGTGGCCAATAAACCTGCATTTTTAGCAGCGTTTAATGCCACTGTAGCCACCGGGATACCATTCGGCATTTGTAAGATCGATAAAATACTATCCCAGCCATCGATAGAGTTTGATGACTTAACCGGAACACCAATTACTGGTAATGTGGTGATAGAAGCAACCATTCCTGGTAAATGGGCAGCACCACCGGCACCGGCAATAATCACTTTTAAACCACGGCCTTGTGCTTCTTTAGCATAATTAAACATCCGTTCTGGTGTTCTGTGGGCAGAAACAACCGTAATTTCATAGTTTATTCCAAATTCTTTTAATACATCAGCAGCATCTTGCATAACAGGTAAATCTGATTTGCTACCCATGATAATTCCAACTAATGCCGAATTTGAATTTCCTTGACTCATATTTATTTTATTTCTTTTTAACTTCTTTAAACTTTTGCATTTCCACCTTGTTTTTAATTCCCATTTAAAGGGCTAGGAGTTTTATGCGATTACTTTTAATGTTTTTTGTACAAAGCGTGCTTTTTCTATGGCTTTTTCTCTATCGATATCTACAATGGTTACATGGCCCATCTTACGGAAAGGTTTTGTGTATTTCTTGCCATACAGGTGAACAAAAACACCGTCAATCGCTAGTATTTTTTCCAGATTTTCATATTTAGCCACACCTTCGAAGCCTTTTTCGCCAAGTAGGTTAATCATAATGGCATTGGTAATACTCGTAGTATCGCCAAGTGGCAAATTATAAATAGAACGTAAATGTTGTTCGAACTGAGAAACATAATTGCCCTCGATAGTTTGGTGACCGCTATTGTGCGGACGAGGAGCCACTTCGTTAACCAGCAACTCTCCATCTTTGCAAATAAACATTTCTACCGCTAAAATCCCGGTGATGTTCATTGCTGAGGCAATATTTTTAGCAATGTTTTCTGCTTTTTGTTGCAAGCTTTCGGCAAAAGTAGATGGGGAAATTAAAAACTCAACCAAATTGGCCTCTGGGTTAAATTCCATTTCTACCATCGGGAAAGTTTTCATATCGCCGTTGGCATTACGGGCAACAATTACGGCAACTTCTTTTTCAAAATCGACCAGTTTTTCAATAATACAAGGTGCATCGAAAGCTCTGGCCAGATCGGCTGCACTATTGATTTTCATCACACCTTTGCCATCATAACCATCTTTACGCAGTTTTAAAATATATGGAAAAGGGATAGTACTGTTCTCCATATCTTCCTTCGTATTTACAATCTGGAAAGGAGAGGTTGGGATATCGTTTTCTTTAAAAAACTGTTTTTGTACACCTTTATCTTGAATTAAACGGATCACCCTAGATTGTGGAAATACCTTTTTGCCTTCTTTTTCAAGCTGCTCAAGTGCGTCGATATTTACCTTTTCAATTTCAATGGTAATGATATCGGCTTTCTTTCCAAAAGCGTAAACGGTGTCAAAATCGGTAATTGAGCCATTTTCGAAGTAATTAGAGATGTGTTTGCAAGGGGCATCAGGATCTGGGTCTAAAACTAATGTGG
>NZ_JBFTQI010000997.1:0-1828 GCF_056398925.1 Pedobacter sp. 01T416_2 | reverse complement strand
GTCTGGTAGAGCGTATTGGCATTGAAGGCTCGTTTGTTAAACATACAGTTTATCGCAACAACGAAAAGCATAGCATAGAACAATCAGGTTTTATTGCTAACCACGGCGAAGGCTTAAAACAGGTTTTAGCATTGCTAACTGAGGGAGAATACGCGGTAATAGCCAGCCCTGATGATATTGCAGCTGTTGGCCATAGAGTAGTGCATGGAGGTGAACATTTTACAGGTGCAACCCTTATTACAGATGAGGTAAAACATCAGATCAAAAGGCTGTTTTCACTTGCCCCACTACATAATCCGGTTAATTATAAATGTATTGAAGTAGCCGAACAGACTTTTGTAAACGCGAAACAAATTGCCGTTTTCGATACAGCATTTCATCAAACCATACCAGAACAGGCCTATCGTTATGCCATTCCGGAATGGTATTACAAAGAACATGGCATCAGGGTATATGGATTTCATGGTACCAGCCATAAATATGTAAGTGAACAGGCCATTAAATGGTTAAATAAAGTTGATACAAAAATTATCAGCATCCACTTGGGCAACGGCTGCAGCATTACGGCCATTAGAAATGGTAAATCGATAGATACGAGTATGGGATTTGGCCCATTAAGTGGATTAATGATGGGCACCCGCTCTGGAGACATCGATCCATCGGTTATTTTTCATTTAATGGAGCATTCTGGATATACTTTAGAACAGTTAAGCACCTTGGTTAACAAACAATCAGGATTGTTAGGTGTAGGAGGCTCGAGCGACATGCGCGACATCAGAAAAATGGTTAGTGAAGGCGATGCAGCTGCAATTTTGGCGCTAAAACTTTATGCCTATAGGATCAAGAAATTTATTGGAGCTTATGCAGCTATTTTAAACGGCATAGATGCGATAGTATTTACCGCTGGTGTAGGCGAAAACGACAGTAACATGCGTGAGTCTGTATGTTCGGAGCTGAATTATCTGGGTATTGAATTAGATTCAGATCAAAATACAGCCTATAATGGAGAATTGAAAGAAATTAACAAGGCAAGCGCTAAAGTAAAAATCCTGGTTATTCCAACCAACGAAGAATATGAAATTGCCCATCAATGTTTTGAACTTATAGACTAAACTTCCGAAGTTTGCGCCAATGGCAATGCGCCTGGCTAACTTCGGAAGTCTTAATTAGAGCAAGATTATCTTTGGCTGGTGAGCCACCAGCCATGGAATTTCACTTTTAGATTACGCTATGGCTTTTGCGCTTTGCCAATTTCGAAAGTCTAGCTAGGCTTAGGCCGTTTCCAAAATAGACAAAATATTGCCCGCAGGATCTCTAAACCAGGCAATGTTTGGCCCTCCGTTTCCCCGTGAGATGCCTTTACTATCCGTCTTGAAATATTCTTCATTGTAAATCTCGAATTTTATTCCCTTGGCAATAAGTTCATCGGCCGCTTGATCTATATTTTCGACAGGAAAATTAAGTACCGTAAAAGTTGCCGGAACATGATTTGGCTTTGGGTAAAGTAATACATTTGCTGATCCGGAAATAACCAGTTCAATTACGCCCATCGGGTTATCTTTAACTTCGATACCCAATACGCCTTGATAAAAATCTTTTGCTTTCTGTACATCGTCTACAGAAAACGAGCTGAATGCTTTTGAGTTTTGTAACATAATCTTTTTTTAAATCAATTTACGAGAACGGACAGTTAAATTTAGTGGATTAAAACAATAGTAACAGGCTGTATAAGCGGCAAAGTACAGGCCCAAACGAGACAACTTCCATTAACTTTTCCAGGCACCCAATAAACGTCTGATGACTACAATTTCGGCAACGTGGTAGGCAT
>NZ_JBFTQI010000996.1:0-1830 GCF_056398925.1 Pedobacter sp. 01T416_2 | reverse complement strand
GTGCTTTTATTGGTGATAATGGGTGTTTTATACGTCTACTTTAAATAAAATTGATATGAATATGAAAAGATTTCTCTTGTTCTTCGTTGCACTAATTACCTTTTTCAGTGTTAACGCGCAAACCAAAACAAATGCTTCAGTAATGAACGATTTTATGGATAAACGGTTTGGTATGTTTATTCATTGGGGACCAGTGAGTTTACGCGGCACCGAGATTGGCTGGAGCCGTGGCGATCAGGTTCCAACAGAAGATTACGACAATCTCTACAAAGAATTTAACCCTGTTCTATTTGATGCCGAAGCTATTGTAAAAACAGCAAAAGATGCCGGAATGAGATATCTGACCATTACAGCACGTCATCACGACGGATTTTGCTTATGGCCAACTGCATTTACTGATTTCAATATTACCAACACACCTTATAAAAAAGATATTGTTGGCGCATTAAACGAAGCCTGTAAAAAACAGGGAATTAAGTTCTGTATTTATTACTCGGTATTAGACTGGCATCATCCAGATTACCCGATCCACTCTCCAAAAAACCAAACGATTGATCCAAAATCAGACATGAACCGATATGTGTTGTATATGAAAAACCAGTTAAAGGAACTCATTACCAAATATGATCCTTATATGCTCTGGTTTGACGGACAATGGGAAAAACCCTGGACAGACGAAATGGGTAAAGATTTATATGCATATCTAAAACACCTAAAACCCGATATAATTATCAATAACCGCTTGGGAAAAGAATTTGCAGCAATGGAAAACAAAAACATTGATGCTTCTAAAATGATAGGCGATTACGACACGCCGGAACAGGTAGTAGGCAAATTAAATATGTTTACGCCATGGGAAAGCTGTTTTACTATCTGTAACCAATGGGCCTGGAAACCAAACGATAAAATGAAACCGCTAAAACAATGCCTCGAAATTATTTCGAAAACAGCAGGTGGTAATGGCAATCTTTTATTAAATGTAGGCCCTATGCCAGATGGTAGAATTGAAGCCCGCCAAATAGAACGCTTAAAAGAAATCGGCGATTGGTTAAAAACCAATGGCGAAGCCATTTATAGCACAAAAGGTGGCCCATACCAACCGAACAATGATTACGCAACGACCAGAAAAGGGAATAAAATTTACGTGCATGTATTAAACACCAATCTGGCCAAGTTGAGTTTAAAGGCTATCCCAGGTTTAAAAGTTAAAAAAGCATATCTGTTAAATAACCAAACCATTAATATGGAGCAAAAAGATGGCATTTCTTTACAACTTCCCGGCAACCAGGCCAACCAATCAGATTATATTGTTGTACTAGAATTAAACGGAAACGCAGAAAACATTCCAGTTATTGAATAGATCGATGAGGCTGTATCATAAATAAAGAATTGTCATCCTGAGCTTGTCGAAGGACCTTTTTAATGTATTAAAAGGCGTTTCGACATGCTCTCCGTAGGAGTTCTTTGGACAACGTGACAAATTCGAAGTAAATTACAAGTTATGAGAAAGCCTCTTTATAACCATTAAAAAGCAAATTATATGCTCATGAAAAATTTAAAAACAATGTATTTCTTGGCCTTGGCTTTTGTGCTAATGGTTACTGCCTGTAATCCACTTGTAAAAACAGAAGTAAACGCAGCAAACAAAGTGTTACGTTATGGCAGTATTACAGGTTTGAAACCCGAAAAGGTGGCTTATTACAAAAAGTTACATGCTGCCGTATGGCCAGGGGTATTAAAAAAAATAACAGCATGCAACATCCATAATTATTCCATTTATTTAAAAGAAATTGAGGGCAAACAGTATCTTTTTAGCTATTTCGAGTATAC
>NZ_JBFTQI010000995.1:0-1836 GCF_056398925.1 Pedobacter sp. 01T416_2 | reverse complement strand
ATTGAATGTTGAATGATTGAATGATAAATCGCTCAATTATTCAACTTATATATTTGTTGTTGTTATTGTTGTTAAAAATGTTTGGAAGGTTTGAATGTTGGGATATTCCAACGCTTCATTGAATAAGGATATAAACCTTCTACCTTTCAGCCTTATACCTTAAGTAGCATGTAAACCGCATTCTTTTTTACTTTGGTCTTCCCACCACCATCTTCCAGCCCTAAAATCTTCACCCGGCTGTACTGCTCTGGTACATGGGGCGCAACCGATGCTTGGGAAACCTTTATCATGCAGGGTATTGTAAACAATGTTGTTTTCTTTAATGTATGCTTTCACATCATCTAAAGTCCAATCGAAAATAGGGTGGAATTTAACCAATTGATTCCCTTCGTCCCATTCTAAATCGTGCATATCCTCGCGGTTGGCACTTTGGTCGGCCCTGATCCCTGTTACCCATATCTCATTACCTTTTAATGCTCTTTTTAAAGGTTCGATTTTACGGATGTAACAGCACTCTTTTCTATTTTCTACCGATTCGTAAAAGCTGCTCGGGCCTTTTGTGTTTACCATATCCTGTAACAGCTCATTTTGTGGATAATAGGCATGAATGGGTTTGTTATAAATTTCCAGGGTTCGGTTCCAAACGTAATAAGTTTCTGGGAACAAACGTCCGGTTTCTAAAGTAAAAACCTTAATTGGAATATTATTTGAAAAAATTAAATGCGTAATCGCCTGATCTTCCCAACCAAAACTGGTCGAAAATATAATACGGTCGGCATATTTATCTGCTAAAAATTTCAGTTTATCAATTGTATTTAAACCTGCCAGTGCTGCTTTTATCTCCTCTAGGTTCTCCATCACTATATTAATTTTAAAATAAACATAATTACACTGCGCAAACTCACAATCATCACAATAATCCCTACGGCAACCATAATGGTTTTTGCAGAAATTTTGTTCGATACTTTTGCGGCTATTGGTGATGCGATTGCACTACCAATAATCAAGCCCACAACAGCTTCCCAGTGTTTGCCACCTAACATGGTGAAAAATGTAAGCGAACTTAAAGTGGCGATAAAAAAGCGGCTGATTTTTACCGTACCCAAAGAGAACAATGGATGCCTGCCACCTGCAATTAAGCTTGATAATACGATTGAACCCCAGCCACCGCCAAAGGCAGCATCGATAAAACCACCAACAAAGCCCAATAAACCAATTTTTTTAATTTTTTGATCGGCTTTTTTTCTCTTCACATTGAAAGCTTTCATTAAAATGATTCCGCCTAAAAACAAGGTGTAAACCGCTACAATAGGCTTAACATAAGCACTATAATGTTCTAATGAAGAAAGGATATAGGCACCTAAAACTGCTCCGATTATGGCAGGAAGGATTAAAATTTTGAATAATTTCCAGTTTACGTTACCCATACGGTAATGCATCCAGCCTGCAATTCCATTGCTCATTACCTCAGAAATGTGGATGGCCATACTTGCYGATGCAGGAGGTAAACCCATCGCTAATGAGAACGACGCAGTAGTAACACCATACGACATGCCAATTGCACCATCAATTAATGCGAATAAAAACCCAGCACCTAAAAACCAATAGAATAAAGGATCAATATTGATCAGGAAACGCTGAAATTCTGGTTCGGTATTCCACAAAGAAAACCCGATAGCACCAATTAGTAAAACTGAGGCCGCCCAGATTAACCATTTAATATTTTGTTCGGCAAAACTTTTTTTAGGGTTAATTAAACTTTGGGTAACCTTATTCAGTTTTTTAACTTTTGCCGAAAAATCACCATTTAAAGTTTGACGTAAAGCACTCATATTC
>NZ_JBFTQI010000994.1:0-1839 GCF_056398925.1 Pedobacter sp. 01T416_2 | reverse complement strand
ATGCTGGCCAATTCATTAATGGCATCATATCAAGACAATAAGGATGGCGATTGGCATTGGTTTGAAGATATTCTTACCTATGATAATGCAATCCTTCCTTTGGCTTTGCTTCATCATTATGAAGTTACCGGAAATACAACATCCTATAAAATTGCGATGGAGAGTATTGAGTTTTTAAATAGCTTTTCTTTYGAAAATGGCTATCTAAATCCGGTTGGAAATGCAGGATGGATGAAAAAACATGGCAAAAATCCTATCTATGACCAACAGGCTATAGAAACAATGGCAATGGTTTTACTCTATGCTAAAACATTCGAGGTAACCAAAGATGATAAATATTTAAATTTAATGCATGTTAGCTACGAATGGTTTTTAGGAAGAAACAGCCTTCATATTCCTTTATACGATTTTGAAACACATGGATGTGCTGATGGGCTACAGTTTAACAGTGTAAACAGGAATCAAGGTGCTGAGAGTACATTGGCCTATTTCATCTCCCATTTAGCTATATTAAAGGCAGCAGAAGCCGAATATGAAACACTTTCGTCTCCCCTGGTGGAGGCAGATAAATGTAGCTAAAGATTAATTTGTCTTGGAAATATAAAAAGGCTGATTCAGAAATGAACCGGCCTTTTTTATATTGTTTTGAAGAATAAGTCGAGACGATCGTCACCATGACCTGTAGCGCCGCGGAAAGAGCTATGAAGTAAACCGAGCCTTAAGCGAGCTCACCGAAGGTAATTTATTTCAGGGTCTTGATGACCAGTAAGATGCTGAAACAAGTTCAGCAGGACGGCTAATTATACGATCTGTCATCCTGAGCCTGTCGAAGGACTTGTTTAAATGCCCATAAAACGTTTCGACAAGCTCTCCGTAGGAGTCCTTTGCACAACGTGACAGATCGAATGAAACCACAACTTATGATATAGCCTAATGAAAGATCTGTTTTAATTATTTTCCAGCAATTTGGCTAGCAACAACTCCAGATTTACGCTTGCAAACGAAGAACTATAATCAGATAAACCATAAGGGATAATTAATTCTCC
Organism: Pedobacter sp. 01T416_2; assembly: GCF_056398925.1. NCBI lineage: Bacteria > Pseudomonadati > Bacteroidota > Sphingobacteriia > Sphingobacteriales > Sphingobacteriaceae > Pedobacter > Pedobacter sp. 01T416_2. Next base: position 793 of record NZ_JBFTQI010000994.1, on the reverse strand, counting down.
ATTACTGATAATCGATCCGCAGGAATATACCACGTTGGGCACATAACCTTCACGTTCATCATTATTGGGAATAATCAATGGTTCCTTTAAATGGCCTATTTCTATACTTGGGTTTTCAAGATCCAATAAACTTACTCCAATACAGTATCTCCGCATTGGTCCCACCCCATGTGTAATTACAATCCATCCTTTTTCTGTTTCTATCGGAGAACCGCAATTGCCGATCTGTACCAGCTCCCAATCGTACCGTGGTTGTTTTAAAAGAACCGGGTTTTCCCAAACATTTACTTTATCAGAAAACATCAGGTAGTTGTTCCAGCCATCTATCCGGCTCATCATCACGTATTTCCCTCTAATTTTTCGTGGGAATAATGCCAGATTCTTATTTTGTGCACCATCGCCATAAAGCGGAATCACTTTGAATTCGTAAAAATCTTCGGTTTGTACTAATTTGGGAATAATTAAAGAACCATCAAACGCGGTATAAGTGGCATAATATAATACTTTGCCATCGTCTTTAATAAATTTAACAAAACGAGCATCTTCAATCCCCTTACGTTCAAATTCTGAAATAGGAAAAATTACACGATCAGAAATATCGGTATCTTTTGAAAAAGTTATGGTATGATAAGTATCTGATAGCCAAAGTATTTTATCATATTCGATTAAACGTGTTGGATTTTCTTTATGTAAACTTTTAGAATCTTTAATGATATTGCTCAAACTGGTATATTCAAATTTATCATCCAGTTTTGATTCAATTTCTTCTAATACAGAAGGATCAATCTGCGCG
>NZ_JBFTQI010000993.1:0-1841 GCF_056398925.1 Pedobacter sp. 01T416_2 | reverse complement strand
GCTACCACCGGCAATACCAATTATAAATGGCTTTTTGTTTAAACTCATTGAGCACTATATGTTAAATTGCAGAAAAAACGTTTGTCTAAAGCGCCCAATGAATCGGCTACAGCTTTAGTCATTACAATTATAACATCTTTTGTGGATTCGTTCTCCGTAAATTTACCAACAACTTTGGCAAAGGTAGTGCGGTTGGTCATTGGGTTGGTAATCTTAATTACCCTGCCCACAGGTGCGGTACGGTGTAAAACCAACATTTTTGTTCCGTCCAGGTCCTGATCTGCAATCCAAACTGCGGTTCCTTTTTCTTCGATCTGACTTAAACCATATACGCTCGGGTCGCGGCGAAGTTTAGGGTCTTTAACCATGGTGCTATCTGGTTCGTTTTCCTGCTCTTCTTTCGATAAATCATTAACCGATTTAGGTTGTGGCGGTTTAGGAATAATCAGTTTCTGATCAACTTTAATTGCGTTGTCTTCCAGTTTATTTGCTGTTCTGATCTGATAAGCCGTTAAATTGTATTTTTTAGCAATGGTAAAAATGTTTTCTCCAGTAGCAACGGTATGAATAAAACTTTCTTCTTTAGTTGCTTGTGCTTCTTTAACTTTTGCTTCTACCTCTTTAACTTTTGCTTCAGCTTGTTTTTCTTTCGGAACCTGAACATCTGTAATAATCCCTCCCGGTACTTTTAAAACCTGTCCAATGGTAATGGCGTTATCAGGCAAATCGTTCAGTTTTCTAATCTGGTAAGCGGTAATGCCGTATTGTTTAGCGATGGTGAAAATAGTTTCGTTCCTTAAAACAGTATGTGTGCCGGCCGCATCTGTAGATTTGTTCTCCTGAACAGGTTTTTCTTCAGCAGCAGATACTACTTTGTTCTCATCAATGTTTTTAGTTGCCGGAATTTTAAGTTTCTGACCGATACGCAAGTTATTTCCTGAAAGATTGTTGGCTTTTTTTACTTCTTCAACAGTAGTGCCGTATTTCTCGGCTATTTTGCCTAAAAACTCCTTAGGCGCAACAGTATGCTCGATCATGGTTTGATCAGCAGATGATGCATTGGCTTGAAGCGTTTCTGTATTGTTTTTCGCTGGTGGCGTTACCGGAGGAGCTGTTGCAGTTTGTTCTCCATTTTTAGCAGGGATTTTTAAAACCTGACCGATACTTAAATTGCTGCTGCTAAGATTGTTTAAAGCTTTAATCTCATTAATGGTTGTGCCATATTTTTCGGCGAGCATGTTTAAGTTTTCTTTTGGCTTGATGGTATGCTCTATTATATTGCCAKTAGAAGCGCTTTGATTTTGTGTGCTGTTAACTGATCCTGTTACGGTAAAAGGAATATTTGTTGGTACTTTAATGATTACCCCAACCTGAAGATATTTATTGTCATTAAAGGCCATAATCTCTTTAGGAGAAACATTATACCTTCTTCCTATTGAATAATAAGTGTCTTTTGCTACAGTTTGATGAACGATCAGTTTTTTGCCTTTATTATTTTCTACACCGATAGAGTCTCTTGCTGTGTTGGCTTTGGCATTTGCAATGTTTAAGGCAAATAACACTACAGCAGATAAATATATTTTATGCATTTATTTTATGTAAATTTCTAAGTCAAAGGGAGCAATTATACGAATAATATTGTTAACCAGTCTATGTTCAGCTATTCGTTTTTAAGTAAAAATAAGATGACTTTAATAGCTTAATATCGATATGCATTTATTTTATGTAAATTTCTAAGTCAAAGGGAGCAATTATACGAATAATATTGTTAACCAGTCTATGTTCAGCTATTCGTTTTTAAGTAAAAATAAGATGACTTTAATAGCTTAATATCGATATGC
>NZ_JBFTQI010000992.1:0-1842 GCF_056398925.1 Pedobacter sp. 01T416_2 | reverse complement strand
GTTCATAAATCATGGTGTAAGTTAGTGCAGCAACTTTAGCCCAGCGCGGGTAGTCGGAACTATTGGTTACCCCTCCCGCAATGCTCACCAGGTATTCGTATTCGGGTTTCCAATACGTAAAATAAGAGCCTTGGTAATACCTTCGYACGCTTTCAGGCGTGGTTTTAAGTTCCGTTTGGTACTGTTGTGCAGTGGTGATGTAAGGAATGAAAGTTTTATAATCTTCTAGCCCGATTGGATTTTCGAGCAAGAGTTTTTCAGTTGTTTCCGGGTACATCAAAGCAAAGCGTGTAGCCAGCATACCACCCATACTATGACCTAAAACTACGGTTTTTTGAACGCCCAAGGTATCTAGAAGCCTTTTATTCCAGGTAGCCATTTGGTGGAAACTGTAATGGATAAATGCCTTAGATGATTTGCCAAAACCAATTTGATCAGGTACAATAACCCGGTAACCGATGTTGGTTAATGCTTTAATTACATTGCCCCAGTAATAACCTCCAAAATTTTTTCCATGGAATAAGATGGCTGTTTTTCCATTGGCTGCTGCGGTTGGTGCAACATCCATATAGGCCATTTTAATATCTTGCCCTTCGGTATTGATAGGGAAATATTTAACTGGATATGGGTATTTAACGTTATCAAGGGTGATAGATAGGGTATCTATTTTTTGTGCACGTACATGGCTAAAAACGAACAGGCTGAGGGCAAATAAAAGAAAATATCTCTTCATAATGGGTAATGATGTAAAAACTAAAAAGCTAATTGGCCCAAGTTAAACTTTTGCCAATTAGTTAGCTTAAAAATCATGCCCTTTTTACATAAGAGGAATAAAAGGTATTTGTAAATACATTAAATCGTAAAAAATGAGTGTATCATAAATATAGAGTTGTCATCCTGAGCTTGTCGAAGGAACTGTTTAAGTGCTTTTGATAAAGCGTTTCGACAAGCTCAACGTGACGGGGCTTGAATTTAACCTTATGGTACAGCCTCATTAAAATTATTTCTTAAATAGCTGCTTAAGCAAAGGTGTAGGGATCTGTAATGTTGTTGCATCTGAAAAATCACCTGCAAAGGTTTTCACTTTAACGTTTTGCAGTTTTACACTCGATGTATCTGTTGTTTTGATACTCAGATTATCAAAAGGGAAAGGTTTTTTGCTATTGTCATCCGTGTTTCCGATTTCAATTTCTGATTTATTTGCCGTAATATATAAATCTTTAAAAGCGTTGGTAAAACCACTAAACTTAGTTTTGTTTAGATTGAGGTAAAGTTTTCCGATTTTGGTTGGGTTGATAACACTTGTTATTTTTCCTTTCTCATCGTTGGTTGTAATGTCTCCCGATAAGAATAAACTTCCTCCATTATCAATATCCAACAGTAAGGAATCTGAATGGGCACTAAATTCCAGGAGATCTGCGTTAGCAACTGAAGCTTTGTTAATTTTTGGACAATAAATAACGATAACAATTTTTTCAATGCCATTATCCTCACTAAAATTTTTARTCGATAGTTGAAGTACGCCGTTTGCATCTACCTCATACTTTAAATCATTTTTAAACTTTTCGGGAATCTTAAGGCCATACTTATTATCTTCTTTTACAAAAAGTTGTACACTAAAACCCTTTGCATCTTTAATCTGAACTGCATTGAAAGGCGATTGCAATGAAATGCTAACCCTTTCTTTTGATTTTTGTTCAAAAGACTCATTGTTGATGTTTTGTGTTCCTAAATAGGTGTCTTCAGGACCTTTTTCTTTATAATTTACCTTGATATTTATGCCTACCACTAAAATCGGTATAACAATTAATAGCACCGCCAGGCTAATTAATAGTTTATTGC
>NZ_JBFTQI010000991.1:0-1844 GCF_056398925.1 Pedobacter sp. 01T416_2 | reverse complement strand
CACTTATGGGTAATATGACTAGCGTACCCATAAAAGAAATAAAAAACAACGGATTTAAAATAGCCCGGTTGATTGATTGCATGGCTTGTAAAAAAGAAGCATCAGAAAGACGTGCAAGGCCTGGAATAACCGAACAAGAGTACGCATAAAAAAGACCACCAATAAGTGCAGTAGAAACTGTACTCAACAAAAGAACCAAGGTTTTGAAATTCATAAACAATTGCTTTAAATATATCCTTACCCTAAGGAGTATGACGAATTTAAGCAAAAACGTTAGCTGAAAAAAAATAATTCCTATCTAAAAAAGAGCGCTAATTTAGATAGGAAGAGAGATAATCTAGATATGAAAAGTTAATAGGTAGATGTTAAATAAAAAATTTTAATGTTTATTGCTCCCAAACAAACGCCGTCTAGATTAAAATTTCTACATTTTCATTGATTGTAAACGAAGATCGCATTCTGTCTTTATCTTCAGCACTAGGTTACATAGATCGGTCTGTTTTCGTTATAGATCGGTGCAAATGTTAATCAGAACCTATATTTAGAACTACAATATCAGTAGCTTGGCATCCTACCTGCCCTTGTTCTAAATTAAAGCGAACTTTGGTTCCTACAACTAAAGAACGACGGTAAATCCCTATCAATTTCTGGTTATCTGCATAAACCATTTCCCTTCCATCATCGGGTGCAATAAATCCGAAACCTCGTATCGGATTATACCATTTAATCACTCCTGTATACATCATAACGCAATTTTTTACCCTAAATTAGCCAACTGAAAGAAAATTTACTACGAAACAGGATAAAGCGTTCTATTTTCGGTATGAAAAGGCGTAATTTCGTTATGTATACAAAGGAAAATTAACAAATGATTAAGTGTATAGCCATTGATGACCAACAAAACTCAATTTCGGGGCTTGAAAAATATATAGCAGATACTCCGAATATGAAGCTTCTGGCGAGTTACACCGATCCGGTGGTGGCCTTGAACGAGCTTAAAAAGATTGACCAGGTAGATGTGATATTTATGGACATTCAAATGCCACAGATTTCGGGAATCGAACTTTCTAAAGCAATCCGCTCCAAAACCAGGAAACTGATATTTACCACCTCTCATGAAGAATATGCCTTTGAAGCATTCGAAGCAGAAGCAGATGCGTATTTACTTAAACCTTATGGATATGCTAAATTTGCCTTAACGGTAAACCGTGTTTTTGAGGAAGAAATAGAAAATATAGGGCAGGAAACTTATTTTTTGGTCAAAAATAAATCAGAAGACCACAAAGCGGTTTTAGTGCGGTATGCAGATATAATTGCTTTTGAAAGTTTCCACAACTATATCAAAATACATACAAAAGAGAAGATAATTATTGCTTATTTAAGTTTGAAAGATGTTAAAGAACAACTGAACCTTAAAAAGGGCTTCATCCAGCTGCATAGGGGGTATATTATTTCCATCAATCATATTTTACATGTTGAGGGAACAAGAGTAACACTTTCTAACCATACCAGCTTTACTGTTGGCGACCTCTACTACAATGATTTCCGGGATTTCTTCACCGATAAACTTATTACCAGTAAACGGAATAAATAACGGTTAAGGATAGATAAAAGGCTATGGCCTAGACTAGCATATAAAAAGAAAGCCCACGTAACACGCGGGCTTTCTTTTTAAAAGCGAAAACAAATTATTTAGCGCTATTTTTTTTATCAGTTACTTCAGCTCTAATTTCTTGGGCTAAAACTTTTAGGTCTTGCATTGCTTTACGTACACGTGTACCTGCTGCTGCATTACCACCATCATAAAATTTAGTTGCATCTGCTTCAACAGAAGAGATTAGATC
>NZ_JBFTQI010000990.1:0-1846 GCF_056398925.1 Pedobacter sp. 01T416_2 | reverse complement strand
GAACTACTCTGCTTTGTTTCACCTTTATACTGAGTAAACGAGTTTAATGTGGATGAAATCAAGGTTAATTTCCCGTCTGTATAATATTTAGATGAGCATTTTGGCCGACCTAAAATGGACTTAAGCCCTGGGCAAACCTTGCCGCTTTCCATCCTGTATTAATAAAATGACCAGAGAAAAAAGTTCCTGTTTAAGTTTTCTATAATTTGAATTCAGGTGGAGCATGGTGTGTTCCATCTGCTTTTGCTTTATCCCAAGCAATTCTCCATGGCTGTCAACAAGATTTTCTGTTTGCCCCTCTAGTACTTTTATATAATCAATCAGATCCGTATCAGCACTATATTTATCTTGTTCAAGCTTTAAGAATTTTTTACCAACGGCTTTTAGGTCATCAATATACGCTGGGCCGGAGAGCAGTATAAAATGATCATCGAGCAAATGGTGAAGAAAAACCATTTCAATTTTAAAAAAATCGATGTCTGATGCCCAGTGCTTTGCGATAGCATGATATTGGATATAGGCCAGGGAGGTACTATTTATGCTGTTCATTTATGTTTTATTAGGGTGAAATTATGAAGGGAATATCAACATGGGAACGGGATTATACAGCGTGCACTTATCTTTGAAATATTGCTGGGTAAGGGAATTAAAATGAAAATGCTGGTCAACCAGAACTAAGAGGTCGGCCTTCATTTCACTTACCACAACCTCCAGTATATCCATAGATCCGCCTTGATTTAGCATGTTTAGGAAGAGTTTCTTGTAGCCTATATTCAGGCTGATTTCATCATTAAACACCTCTTCTGCCTGATCGGTCTCCATCAGCGGAAGGCCACTGGCTGAAGCGTGTGCAATAACCAGATTAGCATCCCAACAGGTGGCAAGGTCTGCCAGAAACTTTACTKTCCCAATGCCACAGAAACGCAGGTCAGTTAAATACACCATCCGTTTGAGTTCATGCTCAGACCATGAGGAAGGAATGATCAGTAGCGGCACCCGAATTTTATGTAGTAGATTATTAATGGCAAGATTAACATTCAGCAAAGCCTGAGGCAGAAATTCATCTAAACCCTTTATAACCATTAAGATTTCGTTTTCGTTGGCCAGCCTATATAGATCCCCCATTTCGAAAGAAAAACTCAGTTCCTGAATTAAGGGTTTAAATCCCGGATAGCGCATTTTTCTTTCAAAAAGATTTTTCATCAGCTTGGAATCGATTGCTACAGAATTCGGCACCTCTGGTAACATTTCTGTCCATCCATATTCATCCGTGGTTAGATTTAGAACCGGCAAATTAGCCAGGATAATATTTACCCCAAGACGTTGCGCCAGAACGAGTGCAAATATGGCAGCATGCTCAGATTCTGAACTATGATCGTTGATGATGATAATGGATTTCATTTGTTATTTGCTTTAAGCTATATGCTAACAGCAAAGGTCGGCATAGCTTAAAGCAAATGAAATGATGGTAGTCACCTTAATGATTGCGGGTGGTCATGAGGCAAGGGTTTACCACAGAAAAAATCAAAAATAAAGTAGTTTTTTAATCGGCCTGACGGTACATCTGCTTATAATAGGCTTCTGCCATTCTCGCTGACTCGAATTCAGGGATGACGCCTTTTATACCACTTTGAACCATATTAAACCACTTTGATGGATCATCATAGTAAGTAGGCAAAACTGTTTTTTCCAGCGCATCCATTAAGTTGGTATTCTCTTTTTTATCTCTTTCCTCCTCGGATAGCAAACTTTCTGCAGGCTCAATAAGAAAACAGTTCTCTCCATTTAGTGCAAACTCAGGAATCCATCCATCTGGAATAGAAAGATTGATAGCGCCATTCATAAC
>NZ_JBFTQI010000989.1:0-1848 GCF_056398925.1 Pedobacter sp. 01T416_2 | reverse complement strand
GTTTACATTAATGCGGATACCAACTTCTTTCCCTCAAATAATGAACTGTACTTTCTGATTACGCTAAAAAAGAAAGAAGATGCTGAAGTTGTTATTTTAAATATTCCTTCCAACCAGTTACCCCGTTTTTATAAGGTAGAATCGGGTGACGAGACCTTTATTGTTTTTCTGGATGATATAGTGCGTTTTCATTTAGACCGTATTTTTCCTGAAGCTGAAGTTACCGGATGTTATAGCTTCAAAATTACCAGAGATGCCGAAATTGACCTGAAAGACGAATATTCGGGCAGTTTATCCGAACAATTGGAGAAGCAGTTGCTCAAACGCGATTCGGGTTTGGCTACACGTTTTCTTCACCAGCCAGGCATACCGGCCAACGTTTTCGAATTGCTCAAAAAGCTTTTTAACCTTAAAAAGGCGAATAGGATAGAGGGCGGGCAATATCATAACCTGAAAGATTTTATGGGTTTTCCGGTTAATTCGCCAAAATTATCCAACCAAAACTGGCCAAAAATCTGCAATACCGACCTCATAGATGGATCTTTAACCGAGGCCATTTATAAAAACGACATCATTGTACACACGCCTTACCAGAGTTATGATAGTGTATTGCGTTTTTTTAACGAAGCGGCAATTGATGCTGAGGTTCGGGAAATCTATGTTACGCTTTATCGTGTAGCCAGCGATTCGAAAATTGTTAACGCTTTAATCAGCGCTGCAAAAAATGGTAAAAAAGTAACCGTTTTGGTAGAGCTTAAAGCCCGTTTTGATGAGGCCAACAACATCAAATGGGCCAAGAAAATGAAGGAAGTTGGCGTTGATATTATTTACAGTGTAACTGCTTTAAAAGTTCATGCCAAAGTAGCCTTGGTAAAACGCCAGACAGGTGACCGCATGCGTTATTCTGGTTTGTTTTCTACCGGAAACTTTAACGAAAGCACGGCTGCTTTTTATACCGATCATATATTAATGACGGCCAATAAAGAAATGCTGCGCGAAGTAGAGCTGCTTTTTATTTTTCTGGCCAAAAGGGTTAAACCTACTTCTGCCGATCTGATTAAATTTAATCATTTATTGGTCGCACAGTTTAATTTACAGCAGGTTTTTCTTGATTTGATAGATCGCGAAATTGAACATGCCAAACAAGGTAAACCATCGGGTATTACCATTAAAATGAATAATCTCGAAGAAAAAGTATTGATCAACAAACTTTACGAGGCTTCGCAGGCAGGGGTAAAGATCGAACTGATTGTACGGAGCATTTGTCGCTTAATTCCAGGTGTAGCAGGAATGAGCGAAAATATTAAGGTTACCCGCATTGTAGATCGTTATTTAGAGCACGGACGTATCTTTATTTTTCACAATTTAGGCAAAAACGATGTATACCTCGGCTCTGCCGATTGGATGAACCGTAATATTTATCGGAGAATTGAAGTTTGCTTTCCGATTCATAACGAGCAGATTAAGCAAGAAATGATAGATATTATCGAAATCCAAAAACAAGATAACGTACAGGCGGTTTGTATAGATGAAAACATGAACAATATTCCTGTTAAAAGTAGTGGGGCTCCTGTCGAGTCTCAATACGATATTTATCAATTATTAAAAAATAAATAGTGCCGTGTCTGTGTCCCCACCATAAGATCGTCATTTCGACTGAAGTGCAGCGAAATGGAGAAATCTATAGAAAATGATCTTGATAGATCTCTCCGCTACGGTCGTATTCTAGGTTTACCACAATTGCAAATTTATTTTAAGAAAAACTCTTTTTTTGGGAGTTTTTCTTAGCTTTTATGACGCTCTCCTATAATTCTCGACATACATTTCTCCTCTCTTAACAAGTGAGAA
>NZ_JBFTQI010000988.1:0-1850 GCF_056398925.1 Pedobacter sp. 01T416_2 | reverse complement strand
AAACTATTATTCAAACCTTTTTTCGACGAGTTAAGTATTCCCTTACCAGATCTTGATGCCAATGTTCCTTCAAAATTTTTGAAACAGGTTGAAACCGTTTTTGAGCTGAAACCTGCAGTATTTAGTTTTATATTCGGCATACCTTCAAAAGAAATATTAAACGAAGCACGAAAGTTAGGCATTAAAACAGTGGGTGCAGCAACCACATTGGACGAAGCTTTAGCACTCGAAGAAGCCCGGGTTGATGCCATTGTTGCAACAGGATTTGAAGCGGGTGGACATCGTCCTTCATTCCTTAAACCGGCAGATGAATCGTTAACAGGGACTTTTGCATTGATCCAACAGGTAAAAGCGAAAACAAAAACACCTCTAATTGCTGCCGGTGGTATTGCCGATGCAAAAGGTATAAGGGCCGCATTAACACTTGGTGCAGATGCAGTTCAAATGGGTACCGCCTTTTTAGTAACCGACGAATCTAATGCAACGCCGATGCACAAGGCAAAACTTTTCTCCGAAGAATCAAAAAATACGGTGCTTTCTAAATCATTAACAGGAAGAATGGGCCGGATGATTGCTAACCGGATATCCAATGCTATTCATTATGAAACCGAGGTATTGCCCTTTCCGCTTCAAACCCGATTAATGGGGCCGTTACGAGCTGCTGCCATTGAGCAGGGCAAAACAGATATGTACAATTTCTGGTCGGGACAAAATGCGGTAAACTTAAAATATACTTCTGCAAAAGAATTAATGGAGGTGTTGGTTAAAGAGGTGAGGTAGTTGGCTTGGGGGATTGGTTAATTGTTTAAATCGGTAAACTGGTTATTGGTAACTGTTAACTGGCAACTGATCTTCGGACTCCCGACTAAAGACTCCGGACTAAGTGCTATTTCACCCGTACATTTTCTTCAGCTAACCTAACCGTTTCACTAATCCTTGTTGCTCTTGTTTCTGTTCTTTTGGCTTCTGATATCCATTTTAATATGGCTTTCTTTGAAGAACGAGGGAATTTATCCCAATGTGCTTGTGCTGATTTGTTGGCTTCAAATTCTTTTTTTAAATCATCGGGTACAATCAGATTTTCCACATCGTTTAGGGCATCCCACATGCCATTGGCTTTAGCTGTTTCGATCGACTGTAGTCCTGCATGGCTCATCAATCCTTGGGCTATCATGTGTAAAGCCTTATTCTTGTTAATTGCGCTCCAATTGCTTTTAGGTTTTCTTTTGGAGAAAAATTGATAGCGGCTTTCTTCATCACGTTTCATTGTTAAACTATCAATCCAACCATAACAGAGGGCTTCATCAACTGCGTTGCTATGTGGTAAACGATTTGCTGATGCATCTTTTTTATAGATAATTAACCAAACAGATACTTCTTTTTCATGGTTTTCGGCGAGCCATTGGCGCCAATCGGCCTGGGTTTTGGCATAAAAAGCTTTAACTCCGTTTTTTATTTCTTCCATAGCAATGATAGTTCATTAGTCATTCGTTCACTAGTCATTGGTCACTTCAATCTTAATTGGTTTTTTGTATAAATGGTTAATCGACTCCAAACGCCAAACGCCCAACTCCAAACTGGTTCACTCGGTTAATTGTTGAAATCGGTTAATTGACTCTAAACGCCAAACGCTCAACTCTAAACTACCATTGCTCATTTATCGTTAACGCTGTATATCAGCTGCACAACACCTGATGGAGCGCTTTTTGTTTCTTTTAATGTTAACCAAACCCGATTGGTAATTTYGCTGAACAGTAATTTTCCTTCACCCAATATTACCGGATGTACAGCTAGCTGAAACTCATCAACCATGCCGGCATTTAAAAAAGTCGATATTAATTTTGCACCAC
>NZ_JBFTQI010000987.1:0-1858 GCF_056398925.1 Pedobacter sp. 01T416_2 | reverse complement strand
CCCCCCCGATTGTGCTACTCTCTCTGTTAAATAAACCCGCTTTCCGTTTTATTCCGATAAAGGATCGGAATAAAACGGAAAGCGGGACTGAAAACCACAATGAAAAACTGAACTTTCATTTCCCCCAAAAAAAAATCCCAAACTCAATAAAATGAATTTTGGGATTAATATTTTAAAATCTGCCACGTGTAAGACATATCGTCATAGATGCTGAAACAAGTTCAGCATGACGGATTGGGCCACGTGAAAATAAATATTATAAATTAACGATACCGATTTTCAGATTATCTTCTCTACCAATTACATCAGCAATGCTGGTTTCGGTTAAAACCTTAAGGGTGGCATCTCTAACATCGATAAATGCGCTTCTGATTCCGCATGTTTTCTCATCTACACACTCATCACATTTGTGATAAAAGTTTAAACTTGCACAGGGAACCATGGCAATAGGCCCATCCGTTACACGCATTACATGTACCAATAAAATCTCCTCAGGTTTTTTGTTTAGGCTATAACCACCGCCTGCACCTTTTTTACTGTATAAAAAGCCAGCGTTACGCAGATCGAGCAGAATCTGCTCCAGGAATTTTTTCGGGATATGCTCMTCCTCTGCAATTTTCGAAATTTGCATTGGTGGTTTATCTAAATTTTTACCAAGCGCAACAAGCGCTTTAATGGCATACTTTGTTTTTTTGGACAGCATATTCGCACAAAGCTAATAAAAGAAAGTAAATTATAAAATACGCAACGGGAAGTTGATTGCACAATAAATTGTATAAACGGTCGTCATCCTGAATTTATTTCAGGATCTTTCCCACTATAAAAGATGCTGAAACAAGTTCAGCAGGACGTGGCGCTGAATTGTAAACTTTAATCAAAGCAGCGTAAAAATAACCACGACACAAAACAGAACAACATTTATCGGCGTTTAAAATCTATTTTTACCCACATTCTGAATTACAGATTTCAATAATGAAAAGAAAACTCAATCTATTGCCGCTCATCATAGTTGCAATCATATTTTTTGCCCTTAACGCTTATGTTTTATCTGGCCTGGGTACCATTAATCAATCTACCTGGCTCAGTCCTATTTTCTGGGTCGTTATTGTAGGTTTGACATTTGCGCTGTTATACGCAATTCAGCAAATGCGAATTCAAGGCATGAACCGGTTTTTTCAGATCATCAGTCATGCTTTTTTAATCATCTTTGTCGCAGAACTCGTGTTCGCCTTTTTCCTCCTACTCGGTGATGTTTACCGCTTGCTGTTAGGTTTATCGACTAATTTCCAGCCCGAAGGTTTCCACATTTTAGGCCGCAGCAATTACTGGGTCGATTTTGCATTTGTGATGTTCTGTTTAACCATCGCCTTATTTGCTTATGGCATTACGCAAGGAAAATATGCCTACCGCGTAATTAAACACACTTTATATTTTGATGATCTGCCTCCAAGTTTTGATGGTTTTACCTTAACCCAGATATCAGATGTGCATGCCGGGAGTTTTACTAATCCTAAAGCGGTACAAAAAGGGATTGACCTTATTAATGCTCAAAAAAGCGATCTGTTTGTTTTTACTGGCGACCTTGTAAATAATGCTTCATCTGAGATTGTGCCCTATATTGGACATTTTTCGCAGATTAAAGCTCCGTTCGGCCAATTTTCGGTGTTAGGCAACCACGATTATGGCGACTACATTAAATGGCCTACAGAAGCAGATAAAATACAGAACCTAAATCAGTTAAAAGCTTACCATAAAGAACTTGGCTTTAAGCTTTTATTGGATAAACATGTTGAATTGCATAAAAACGGCGAAAAAATAATACTCGCTGGAATAGGAAACTGGGGAATTGGTTTTGGAG
>NZ_JBFTQI010000986.1:0-1861 GCF_056398925.1 Pedobacter sp. 01T416_2 | reverse complement strand
TATTTAAGCTATCTATGCGATCGGCATGGCCGGTAAAATGGCCTTGCCGGTTTTTTAACCCTTTAACTTAAAATATGAAACTTTTTTTAAGGCTTTGCCTTTTGGCTTCTTTGTGCCTGTTTACATGTATTTCTGTATCGGCACAAACTGCTGTAAACAAAGCTGATTCCTTGCACAATAAGCTTTTATCAGAAATGATCGGTTTACCTGCAGCCAATTTTACTTTAAAAGATCTCGATGGAAATGCAGTATCGCTAAAGGATCTAAAAGGGAAAGTAGTTGTGCTCGATTTTTGGTCGACATGGTGTGTGCCCTGCAAAAAATCTTTTCCTGCGATGCAGCTTGCCGTTAATACCTATAAAAATGATCCTTCTGTAAAGTTCTTATTTATCCATACCTGGGAAACCACCAAAACACCAGTTGAAGATGTAAAAAAATACATCGCACAATCGGGTTTTAATTTTCAGGTGCTAATGGACCTGAAAGATGGGACTGGACGTAATGCTGCGGTTGAAGCTTACGGCGTAAGTGCCATCCCTGCAAAATTTATTATCGATAAAGCAGGCAACATTGTATTTAAACTAACCGGCTTCACCGGAACCGATGCCGCTGCGCTCCAGGAAATTTCTGAGCGGATTACATTGGCAAAAAATCATAAATAACAAATGAATAACGCTATAAAGGGAATAGTAGTAACGATAGTTATGCTTCTCGGCTTAAATGCTGTGGCCCAGAAAAAACAGGTTGCCAAATTTCAGAAAACCATTGCCGAAGCAGTTAAAAAGGCGTACCCTGCAAGTGTACGGATGTGGGGTTTCGATGTACAGCAAAACCAAAGAACCAGTGCTCAGTTTAGTGGGGTGGTGGTTAGTGCCGATGGTTATATCCTAACCGCTGCACACACCATTTTGCCCGGTAAAAATTATAAGGTTTTTTTTCCTGATGGCCGCGAATGCATCGCGCTGGCACTTGGTAAAATAGAAAATAAAGAGACGCCAGGCATTCCAGATGTGGGCATGATGAAAATTACCGATAAAGGCACCTATCCATTTGCTGAGATGGGTTATTCGGCAAGTTTGCTTAAAAACGAACCTTGTATCAGCATTTCTTATCCCGAAACCTTAAATCAAACGATGCCAACCTTAAGGTTAGGGAATATTGCAGAAGTGAAAAATGAATATGGTTTTATCCGCTCCACCTGCAAAATGGAACCAGGTGATTCTGGCGGCCCTTTATTTGATTATTATGGCCGCGTAATCGGATTGCACAGTGCCATTGATGTTTCGGAAGAAATGAATTTCGAAATTCCTGTTGACCTTTACCGCCGTTATTGGACGGCTTTAAACAGCGAAAAACTTTATACCGTTTTCCCTGAAAAGAGGGATAGTGTGAAAACAGATCCCTTGTCTTTGCTATTACAGAAAGAAAGCAAACAGAAGGCTTTACACCCTGATTTTAATATGCCAACGCTTAAAAACAGCTGCTTTTCCATCAAAAGTATGATAAAAGGAAAAAACCAGGATATTTACGCCGCTTTATTGAATGTTAACACAGCAAATGGAGCTAAAAAACAACTTCTACTCAGTAAAAACACGATGGTTGGCGAACAAGCAAAAGGTGATATTAATGGAGTTGCGGTGCCAATTAAGTTAATAGGAAAAGATCAGGAGAATGACCTGGTTTTATTTGAACTTGACCAACGGATAACCGGTGGGATTGATTTAAATATTTCTGATAGCGACAGCGTTAGAATAGAGATGGGTAAACTTCTTTATAGCATTGATCCTGCTGGCAAGGTGATGCGCAGTGTTTTGGGCAGTAAGCTATTTAATTTGCCGAAAATTAATAGTCAGCCTTATTT
>NZ_JBFTQI010000985.1:0-1874 GCF_056398925.1 Pedobacter sp. 01T416_2 | reverse complement strand
GACAATGGCAATCTGCTTTCTTTAAATATAAATATTTGAATCATAAATAGCATAACGTTGCGTGTAAGTTAAGAGGTAATCGTACAATACTCTACGGAAAACCTTATAATTTACCTTTGCATTATTTACGGAATATCCTGAAAAAGAACTGGCTTTACCTTGTACTTTAATGCTGTCGTTCAGTTTGTAGTGCTGATTAGGTTTATCAAAAACGACCTCAAAAGTTGGGCGTTTGTATTMCTCAACCTGTACATTAATACGCCCATAATCGGTTTCAATTTCCATCTGGCCATTTAATTTCCCCATCGGGATATTAAAAGATCCTTGAAAAGTACCAAAATCATTGCTCGTTACATTAGTCGAAGTTATTTCCTTTCCGTTGGMATCATTAAAAAAAACCTCAAGTGTTTTATTTACTTMTATTTTATTTTTAMCATCTTTCGATTGTAAGCATATACCCTTGTAGTAAATGGTTTGCCCTGGCCGATAAATAGGTCTATCAGTAAAAAGAATTACACGTTCTTTATCATCCTCATCCCGATAGGTGTTATAATTATTGATGTTTACTTTCAATTCGTCTTTCCCAAAAGTAACCACCGCAAAAGACATATTCCCACCGGTTTCATTTGTAGTTGCGTAACCATTTTCATTAGTGGTAATTAAATCGCCATTAATATATTTCCGCTTGTTATAGTCATATCTCTGTTGTTGGATTTTAACATTCTTCAACGGGGCACCGTCGCTAAGCTGGCTAACAAAATATTCATGTTTTTCAATATTGCGCCTGCTGATTACAGCCATTGCAGTAACCTTAAAATTAATATTGCTATAAACGGTATCTTTTTGTTCGCGGTTAACAGTTTGGGCAATCAAAGTATAATTACCAAAGGGTAAACCATCTATTTTATCAATTAAGGTATGGCTTTGATAATCGCTGGTTTTAGGTACAACGACAAACCATTTTTTGATTACTTTATTTTGATTAAAAAAAACTAAAAAGTCATCCTTGTTTTTAAACTGTTCGTAATTATTTTGAGATTCGGGTGCTTTAAACAGCCTAACATGTACTGTATCTGTATTTTTATATGATAAATATAACTGTGCAGGTTTATCCGGCTGGATATATCCTTTTATTTTAATTGATAATTCGCTGCCTTTAATCTGCCTGATTAAATTTTCTACATTTTGCGCACCGATACTTTTAGGATAGGCCTCAACAGCTTTTTTGGCTAAAACAACGGCTGTTAAAAGATTTTGTTTGTTGGTATCAACAGGCAATTGCGCATTTTTATGCATAAGGGCCTGTTCATATAAGATATCGGCATAAACTTCGGTTTGGGTGCTTTGTTCAGCCAAATTACTCAAAGCGTTATTGTACAATTCCTGATTATCGCCACTAAAATTTCGTTGTATAAATTTTAAGCGCTTTAAATCAATATCGGCCAATGCCGAAAAGTTATTGCTGTTTTGATGAAATCTTATCAGGTTTTTAAACAACTGCAAAGCTTGCGGTTTAAACAATGTACTATCATTTGTGAGTTCCATCACCAAAAAATCCTGTCTGTTGCCAAACCAGGCAGCATTGCTCATATCAATTGAGTCATCATCATATTGTGTAAGGTTAATCTGTGTGTTGCTAAAAACATCGATGGCCCGGTGTGCAAGCAGATCATACAGTGTTGGCCTGTAATTCCGGTTATTTTTATCTCCCGCCAAAACGGCATCCAAAACATCAACTTTAGTTTGCTGCAAAATTTTGGCTTCTTTTAACGATAACAGGTAGTATTTTATCGTTTCTTCGTTTAGTTTTTTAATGCTCCAGGTTTTAATATCATTGCCAATATCGCCCTGTACTTGTGTACGCGATCCAATTT
>NZ_JBFTQI010000984.1:0-1888 GCF_056398925.1 Pedobacter sp. 01T416_2 | reverse complement strand
TTTATATTGATAATCAATTATATGTATGTCTTATCAGTATTATAAATTGATATAAGTTATTCATATTAATTGTATATCAAATTATTAAACTTAAATATTTAACTTAATAGGAATGTTTTATAGATTGAAAACCATTGAATTTGTTCTATTTATAGCTACATAATTACTTCATGTTAATCAGTTTATATTTTTGTATTTCAAAAAAATATATAATTTAATAATAATATAATCCATTTAAATTTAGTAGATCGTCCTCGTTATAACGAGGATGCATGAGAAAGGCGATTTTATCGCCAATAAAAACGTGCTTATTTGTAAACCCAACTGACGTCATTCTCGCGCAGGCCTATCGTGTAGACATATCTTTTGGTTTGGGTTTTTATGCGTTTTGCTAACCAACTTTAATAAAGCAAAGGTTTTACCGAAGAACGCCGTCAATCCCAAGTGGCGGAGAAATCAAAAAAATAGTTACACAAAAGAAAAAATAGCACTACCAAACCTTAAACGTAGTGGTTTTGTGTTCATAAACGCTGCTTCAAAATGTTACGAAAATTGAACACAAAACGAAGTGCCGCTATTTTTTTGATGTGCTTGGATTGTGCTGAGCCGCCTTGTTGGATTGACAAAGCGCTTTGGGTACTTTGGCGCTCCAAAGTACCATGCCCTGCGGCAAAGAGCGGAAAAATCAATATTTGTTTCCACGTGACGATTTTTTTCGGAACATAGCGCTGTTAATTACAGGAAAGATGCTGAAATAAATTCAGCATGACGATCGACCTAGGCAACGACGCTAAAAACAAATGTAAATAAAGAGAGATGTGTCCACACGATACGCGCAGGCGGGAACCATGATGTGCTCAGCGAAGCTGATGTTAAAGCTTAAGCACGATTTCCAATCAAGTTGGAATGATGGAACGACTTATAAATACTCCGTGCCATCTATATCTCCCGTAGCTAAAAATTGTTAACGCTATCTATAAACTTTCTTTAATCATCCTATCAATGTGCAGATTTTACCCTTATTTTTCGCTAACCTGAAATTTATTGTGATTTTTGTGCCATAACCATAGCTTATAATTTGCAGATACCTCCCATATTTTAGCCATTATATTTAATTGTTATTGAATAAAAATAGCTTTTGGGATATTTGCCTAACACAAAATAATATGTTTGAAAAGAAAGTTTACCTCCAAAGAAGAGCAGCACTAAAATCAAAGATAAATTCGGGAATATTACTCTTTTTGGGTAATGAAGAAAGTCCGATGAATTATAAAGACAATACCTACCATTTTAGGCAGGATAGTACCTTTTTATACTATTTTGGGATAAGTGAGCCATCTTTGGGCGCTATCATCGACCTTGATGAAGATCAGGTAATCCTTTTCGGTGATGAAATGGGAATTGACGATATCGTGTGGATGGGCAGACAGAAAACATTGGAAGAAAAAAGTTTGGATGCCGGCTTAACCAAAGTTCTACCTTTAGCGCAACTGGATACTTATCTTAAGCAATACCAAGACAAAAAGCGTCAGGTTCATTTCTTACCTCCTTACCGCTCAGAGAATAAAATTAAATTGGCCAGCTGGCTTAATTTGCCTGTCGATCAGCTTAAAGAAAAAGCATCACTTAGTTTTATTAAAGCCGTTGTGGCACAACGATCGATTAAATCTGTTGAAGAAATTGAAGAATTAGACCGTGCAGCAGCAATATCGGCCGATATCCATTTAATGGTAATGCAACAGGCAAAACCTGGCATGTACGAACGCGAACTTGCGGCAAAAATTCAGGGTGCTGCATTGGCTTCGGGCGGTAATCTGGCTTATCCGGTTATTTTGACCGTTCGTGGCGAAATTTTGCACAACCACTATCATGGCAATCAGCTAAAGGA
>NZ_JBFTQI010000983.1:0-1890 GCF_056398925.1 Pedobacter sp. 01T416_2 | reverse complement strand
CCGTTAAGATACCTATAAAAGCTGTTGTTCGGGATATCAGTGGAAATCCTATAAAAGGGGCATCCATAACTATTGAAGGAAACGATGTGCTCACCATAGCAAACCAGGCAGGTGAATTCTCTCTTTCGATAGAGGAGAATAGCACATTTACGGTAAATGCTAAAGGTTATAAAACCTTGCCGGTAATCGCATTAGCCAACCTAAAGCAGGTTACCTTGACTAAAGAGGATAGACTAATAAATGTGGGTTTTAAAAATGCCACCGAAAGTAATCTTCCTGCTGGCGTATCAAGCGTTAACCTGGCACAGCTCTTTGAGAAAAACTTTATAACTTATGGATTGGACGGGATGGAGGCTTTTGCTCCGGGCTTTAATGGCAACAATCTTTGGGGTATGAATACCTCGTTAATATTGGTTGATGGAGTTCCGAGGGATGTGAACAGTGTTACGCCAAATGAAATTGAGGAGATCACTTTTCTCAAGAGCGCTTCGGCCGTTGCCCTATATGGCAGTCGCGGTGCAAAAGGAGTAATCTTGATCACCACAAAAAGGGGTACGGCCACTAAGCAAAAAATAAACGTTCGTTCCAATATCGGGTTAAATACGCCAAAAAGATTCGCTCAATATCTGGGCTCTTCAGAGTACATGACCCTGTACAATGAGGCTTTATCTAATGATGGTTTGGCAGCGGCTTATACTCCAGAAACTATTTATAATCACTCTGGTGTTAACCCTTATCGTTATCCAAGTGTAGATTATTACGCTTCAGAATACCTCAAAAATAGTTTTTCACGCTATGATGGCGTTGCAGAAATTTCAGGAGGGAATGATCGTGCCCGTTATTACACCAATGTTGGATTTGCATCTACAGGTTCGCTGCTTAATTTCGGCGAAGCAAAAAAAAATAATACAACAGAACGCTTTAACATCCGCGGAAATGTTGATATGCAGCTAACCAAAGCACTAAAAGCCCGGGTCGACGCAAGTGCTGTGTTTGCCAGCGGGGGCGGAGTAAATACGAATTACTGGGCTAATGCTGCAACCCTGCGCCCTCATTTATTTACACCCTTAATCCCAATTAATTTATTGGAACAGAGCGATGAGGTGAGCAAAGCGATGATTAAAAACGCTACAATTATTGATGGACAATACATTCTTGGTGGTACGCAATTAGATCAAACCAACCCCTTTGCGGCCATTTATGCAGGTGGTAATAATAAGTTTGTACAACGCCAGTTTCAGTTTACCACTGGTATTGATGCTGATTTGAAAGGAATTTTGAATGGACTTACCTTTAGTACCACTATGGGGGTTGATTACCTGAATAGTTACAATCAGGGTTATAGAAATGGATATGCAACTTACCAGCCTAATTGGACAACCTACTCTGGTACAACGATGATTGGAAGCTTAACGCGCTGGGGAGAAGATACTAAAACCGGAGTTCAGAACATTGCAGATAGTTATTATAGACAGACCATTTCGTTGTCTGGCCAATTTAACTACAATACTACAGTCCGTAATAATCATCATATCTCTGCAGTATTGTTGGCTGCGGCATATCGTCAATCGCAATCTGAAATCTACCAGCCAACAACAAATTCTAATTTAGGATTGCAGTTAAATTATGATTTCAGCCATAAGTATTTTGCCGAAATTACCGGAGCTGTGGTACGCTCACCAAAAATGCCGCCAGGAAACAGGATTGCACTCTCTCCTGCAGCTTCTATTGGATGGCGCCTTAGCGAAGAGCCATTTTTGAAAAAAGTTTCGTTCATTAACGACCTAACACTAACCGCATCAGCAGGTGTTTTAAATACCGATCTTGATTTTGAGGAGTATTTTGCCTATGAGAGCATTTATACAGGCACAGGGGGTAACTGGTATGGTT
>NZ_JBFTQI010000982.1:0-1891 GCF_056398925.1 Pedobacter sp. 01T416_2 | reverse complement strand
TAGGCTTCGAAGAATCGTCATTGCGAGAAGGCTTTTTCAGCCGACGAAGCAATCTTACAACGATCGCTACCAGCGTGCGCATTAAGATTATTCATTTTTGCAGTTGTTTTTAAAGGCATTCATGAGCTCGCTTCGTTCGGTTATCTTCGTTCCTCGCAATGACGATTTTTCTACTGGGGTCTGTCAATGGTAGCGTAGTCGAAGGGCATTTATTTGCGATTTATCAATCTTAAGAAGTCTTCGACTACGCTCTCCACAGGAGTCCTTTGGACAGACTGACGACCGCGGTGCTTATTTAACTTTGCTCAATTTCCTTCAGGCTATTCATTTTCTTATAAGCTAAGAATCCTTTTATATCTTCAAAGTGTTCACGAACGCGTTTGTTGCCAAATTCAAACACTTTTTGTGCTAATCCATCTAAGAAATCCCGGTCATGCGATACCAAAATCAAAGTACCATCAAAATCTTTCAACGCGTCTTTAATAATATCTTTGGTCTTCATATCCAAATGGTTGGTCGGCTCATCCAGGATCAATACATTTACGGGTTCTAACAACAATTTAATCATGGCCAAACGGGTTTTCTCGCYACCAGAAAGTACCTTAACCTTTTTTGTGGTATCATCGCCACTGAACATAAAGGCGCCTAAAAGGTCTTTGATTTTTATTGAGCCGTCGCTTAACGGAATTTGATCAATGGTTTCGAATACCGTTAGGTTTTCATCCAATAATGCGGCCTGATTTTGCGCAAAATAGCCAATCTTAGCATTGTGCCCTACTTTTAAACTGCCTTCGAAATCAATCTCACCCATAATGGCTTTAATCATTGTCGATTTACCTTCGCCGTTTTTACCGACAAAAGCTACTTTTTCTCCTCGTTCGATCACCATAGATGCTTTTTCAAATACAACATGATTGCCATAAGTTTTGGTAAGCTCTTCTACCATTACCGGATACTGACCTGAACGTGGTGATGGAGGAAACTTCAATCTTAATGCCGAAGTATCCACTTCATCGATTTCGATTACTTCGAGTTTCTCGAGCATTTTTACACGCGATTGCACCTGTAAGGTTTTAGAATAGGTTCCTCTAAAGCGGTCGATAAATTCCTGGTTGTCGGCAATAAAACGTTGTTGTTCTTCGTAAGCTTTCAACTGGTGTACACGACGCTCAGCACGCAGTTGAAGATAATGGGTGTATTTGGCCTTATAATCGTATATCCTGCCCATCGTTACCTCAATGGTGCGATTGGTAATGTTATCTACAAAGGTACGATCGTGCGAGATTACCATCACGGCTTTTGCCGAATTGATCAGAAAATCTTCCAACCATTGAATACTTTCGATATCCATGTGGTTGGTAGGCTCATCCAGTAAGATGAGATCAGGTTTCTTTAATAAAATTTTGGCCAACTCGATACGCATACGCCATCCACCCGAAAACTCAGAAGTTTGGCGGGTAAAGTCTTTACGCTCGAAACCCAAACCTTTTAACACTTTCTCTACCTCTGCATCATAATTGGTTTCTTCAATAGAATAAAATTGCTCACTTAATTCAGATACCCGCTCGATAAGCTTCATATAGTCATCGCTTTCGTAATCGGTACGGATAGTAAGTTGTTCATTCAGCTCATCAAGCTCTTTTTGCATCTGGTTTACCTCGGCAAAAGCTTTCATGGTCTCCTCAAAAACAGTAACATTATCATGAGTGAGCAAATGTTGTGGCAAATATGCAATCACAGCTTCTTTCGGACCTGTTACGCTACCAGAAGTAGGTTTAGCTACATCGGCAATGATTTTTAGAATGGTCGACTTGCCTGCACCATTTTTACCCATTAAGGCGATTTTATCGTTCTCGTTTATCGAAAAGGTTACATCGCTAAAAAGGGAGGG
>NZ_JBFTQI010000981.1:0-1895 GCF_056398925.1 Pedobacter sp. 01T416_2 | reverse complement strand
TTCGCGGATAATCAATTCATGTTTTCCGTAATAAAGTAATGATAAACGTTGTTTAACATTTTCTAGTCCGATGCCACTTTTTAATTTCTCGGGGTCATTATCTGCCTTAATGTAAATGCTATTGCTTACATCAAAATATAAAGTTTTTTCTTTGGTTTGCAAGGTGATTTTAATGTACGAAGGCTGTTGCAAGCTAATACCATGTTTAAATGCATTTTCAATAAATGGAATCAACAGCATCGGCGTAATCTGCAGGTTATTTAACTGCTCTTCAATATGTGTATCAATCCTGATATCTGCAGAGCGAGAGGTACGCAGCTTTTGTAAATCAATATAGTTGTTCAGGTATTCTACCTCTCGGGTTAACGAAATTTTATCCTGGGTATTTTCATGGAGCATAAAGCGCATCATATCGCCAAGTTTCTGGATCCCTTCGCCCGTTCTTTCTGCATTTTCCTGCAAAGCTGTTCCGAATAAGGTATTTAAAGCATTGAATAAGAAGTGCGGATTGATCTGCGATTTTAAGAAATTTAGGTTTGCATCCGATTTGCCCAATTCCGTTTTGAGCATCTGAATCTCGCTCTGTTTTTCAAATTTATGTTTGTAAATATACCATGCAGATGGCGTAGTAATGCAGATTAAGCATATTGCGTTTAAAATTAAGGTAATCGGCACTACAGCACCATTGCGCATAAAAGGGATAAGGACGATCGACAGTAGGAGTGAGAGGATAATGGTTAAACCTACATTTCCCCAAAAATACCGGCCAAAACCTTTAAAATCCTTTCTCAGGTTTGGAATAACGTAATAAATAGAGCAAAAAGCTAGAAAGATATTTACCGGTGGTACAATTACCCAAACAATCAGTATTTCGTAATCTATTCTTACTGAAAGTACGGCTGCAAAAATCATGAGCGAAATCAGCCAGATTTTGGTGCTTACAAAAAGCTCAGGAACGATGTTGTTATGGTAATTTTTTAATACCGGGATTCTTTTTAGTAATTCTAGGCCCCGCTCATTAAAATAGGCATAAGCATTAAAGAGTAGATATAAAAAGAAAATATAAGTAAAAGCTTCGCCAAAAAAGATTCCGTAAGCGTTATCGATGTCATCATATTCAACCAACCTGTATGCTTGAGAATAGGTGTTGTAAACCATCCACGCTACTACAGAGAACGCTGTGACCAAAACCGTAAGAATAAGATTAAGTGTTATGTTATTCTTATTTGCAAGTTGGGGCATGAGGCAAAAATTGAACAATAAAAAGCTGATATATAAACTGGTGATCTTAAATAATTCTGGAATAAAGAAGTTTGCCATTACACTATAATCAATACCGCTTTCTTCAAAACGATAAGAATTGCCCGAGTTATAGATTGTGGATGAGCAGATACCAATTAGGGCCAGCACATATAGCGTTGTAGAAATCCAAAACTCAAGCTGGTTGATGCTTTTGGTTTTTATTGTTGATGGGTTACCTGATAGAATTACCATTTGTTTTAGTTTATACCACAATTTTACGAAGAGAATTTACATCTATATTTAAAATGTGATGGATGGGGCAAAAAATGGGATGAATGAATAGGATTTTTAGGATTATTTGATTTTAAGATCGGTTTTTTAGCGTTGTCAACTTTCTTCGTTGTGCTGTCAGATGTTACCATCTGACTGATAGTTGGATTCATACCCGAATGAATAATTACGATTAGTGTCAAATAGAAATATCTGACACTACATCCAGCGCCACAATAAAATAAGGATCTTCAAAATATTAAGTATAAAGCTAAACAGTTTATTAACTTTGCTTTTACATTCAGTCACCCATTAAAAATTCATTCATTCAATATGACTTTTACATTCAGTCACCCATTAAAAATTCATTCATTCAATATGAC
>NZ_JBFTQI010000980.1:0-1896 GCF_056398925.1 Pedobacter sp. 01T416_2 | reverse complement strand
AAGCACCAGCGAAAAACTAGGTGCAATTTCATTATCAAATGGGGAAAAAGTAAAACAGCTGTTGCTTGATGTAAGTGCAGATTATAATGAAGAAATTAAGCTCTTTAAATCATCTGATATCCTGTATAGTTACTTTGGAGAACCATTTAAAAAATTCGGCAGGCCATATTATACCATTGTAGATAATAATTTGGTTGTGGCCAATAATGCGAGTACAGTTCAATCATTTTTAAATGATTATAAGCATAACAGGCTGTTAATACAGACGCCTCAATATTTAGATGCAGTAAACCAGATTTCAACTACTTCGAATGTGAGTTATTACATCAACACCAAAAATTCGGCAGATATTTTCAGGAACAATATTCAGCTTCCATTTTATAAACATTTGAGGGCCGATAGCGGTTTAAAAAGTTTCGACACTTTTTATTACCAGATGAGTGCAGACAAAAACAAGTTTATCACTAACTTGCTTTTAAACAAATATTTAAAGCCAGAAATACCAGATTCGTTAAGTAACCGTTAATAAGGAAACAAGCCCAGAAAAACTATTTTACATGAAGAAACTTTTACTTGCGTTACTGGTATTAGCCAGCTTCGGGGGTGCAAATGCACAACAATATGCACTTTTTGGTACCAAAACAATGTTTGATGCCTTCGAAAACCCATCTCAAAAATCTTTCACCCTAGATTCATCGCGAAGATTTTCTTCCAATTTCTTCCTGCCCTATTTTGGAACAAATGCCATTAACAAAGGAAGCTCTAAGTTTGCGATAAGAAAATTAACACAGGAAGGTGTTTTTGATACAAGAAGTTTACCGATTGGTACTGGAGAAGTGAACCATTTTTTCGAAAACAGCAATATTTATGTAGCTGCATTCAGGCTTTTCAAATCTTATAAGTATCAAAAGGAAATGGGCTTTTCATGGCAGATCAGGTCTGATGCACATATCGATTACACAAATGAAAGCCTTGCTATTTTCGATTCTTTTGAAAGATTTAACAAAGGACAGCAATATACCGGAATATTCGATTCTAAAGGGTATGAACAAAGTTACCATCAGTTTAGCTTTACCTACAGGGAAAACTGGGACAAGAGACTTGCTTTTGGGCTAAAGGCCAGTTTATTGAGCGGAATTTTATACAACAAACTCGATATAGCTGATTCTTATTTATACATCGATCCGAGTGCTTCTGCATTATTGATCGGGCTGAATGGTACCTACTCGAGCAATTTTTCTGATTTTGACGAGGTAAACAAGAAAAACTTCTTTCCCAACTTTAAAAATCCTGGCTTATCATTAAGTTTTGGAACGAATTATACCACTAAAAAAGGTCTGTTTTTGATGGCCAACATCAAAGACTTAGGTTTTATCTGGTGGCGGAGCAACACACAGCGCACTACGATAGATCAATCTAAAATAATTGAAAATTTAGAGGACCAATCTAATACCAACCAGGAAATAAAGGACATTTTCCTGCTTTCGGAGCAGAGCAAAAAGTTTTTAGCACCTACCAATGCTAAACTAGACATTTACCTGTCTAAACGCTATGGATTTTACAAACCAGGCCTGGCCGTTTCGAAAAACCTGTTTTACAAAGGCGGAGATATTGCTTTTGTAAACACTTTTATTGCTAATGATTTTTCGGGAAGTATTACTCCCTTGTACAACTTGAATGGTGTTTTTATGGTTGGACTGCAAGCAAAATACCAGACTCCAAATTTCGAGTTGTTTATGGGTACCGATAATTTAGTAGCTACCAGTTTCCAAACTTATGGACTAATTAAAAATGATGCTACTATAGGCAGCGGTCCGAATGGTGCTTCTTTTTATATGGGTGTAGGCATTAAATTCGGCAACGTGGTTAACCATCCTCAGTTTGCCGATGTAATAC
>NZ_JBFTQI010000979.1:0-1899 GCF_056398925.1 Pedobacter sp. 01T416_2 | reverse complement strand
CTTTGGTTTCCTGTACCGCCAAACCACCATTTTCCACCAGCCAACGGTTAAGCTGACAAACGAAATAGTTTTTCATGGCAAAGGTTGCCGTTGGAATAAAACTATAAGGACTAGAAATAACCACAATCTGATCGGCAATCACATTATCAGCTAAATAATAGCGGATAAAGCCATCGGCAAGGTCTTTTCCGAAAGATCGGGCCACCAGGTCATCGCCAAACTTAAAGCGACTGTAATCGTCGGCACTAAAGCCAAAATCGACTGTATTGTCTATTTTATGAAGTGAATAACTATACGGTATCATAGAGTAGGTTTGAGATAGATAGGTGATTGGAATTGATGAGCATACTGTTAATTCCCATCGCTTCTGCCCCACGAACATCAGCATGCGGGTTATCTCCAACATGGATTACATCTTTTAGCATTAATTCCGGGTGTTTTTCCCTATCGATGGTATCTAACATCAACTGAAAAAATCCGGTATTGGGTTTAGACATCCTTACTTCATCAGAATACAGCTGAAAATCGATAAACTGATCGATACCCAAATGACTGATTACTTTTTTTAAGGTTTTCCCTTTTATAAAACCAGTATTGCTTAAAATATTGGTCGAACTTAAACCTGTTGACTTAAGCTGTTCCAATACGGTTAAAGAACTTTCGCTATACAGCAAAGGCATGTGGGTAAAAACCAGTTGTTCCATGTCGTGATCAATCTCCTGTAGATCCACATCATGAAAATTGAAATCGTAATCATTGATCATACTGATGATCATTAAATACATTTCATCAGCATCTACATTTTTCCCTGTCCGCTCATTAATAGCGTTTACCATTAAATCTACCTGGCGAAAAACAACAGCAATCTCTGCTAAATTTTTATGCTTAGTATTAAATTTCTGGTAAAAATATTGCGTCCGCTCCTGTTTATACGCTGGATTTGATTTAATCAACGTTAACCAAAGATCGAATGAGTAATGTTTGTAAAAAGCCATTGCAACCTGTTTCCTAATCTATTTATAAATTCTAATATTACAAATTTGATTGTAATATTACCAACGTTTAATTGTAAGATTTATCACAGATAAGCCTTATAATTTAAGATTTATCCAATACCTTTTCGGCATCGTCCGAAATGATGATATCGCTTTTGTGTTTTTTGGGATAGTTAAATAATAAGGATGTTAATACTGGTATAATGAAAATGGCTACCGTAAAAATAGAGACAAAAAGATCTGTTTTTTCGCCTTCGATAGCGTGAGAAATAGGTGACTCGGGATAGAAATGCGTTACTAACGATGAAGTAAGTTTAATTCCTAAAACAGCAATTACGATGAATGCTATCGTTTCTAAAAAGGTAAATTTCTCCATCAGTTTAACAAATGCCTGTGCTACAAAACGCATAGCCAAAATCCCGATAAAAACACCAATATAGATTAACCAGATATGATCGGTAAAAGCCACAGCAGCAAAAACATTATCGATAGAGAAAGCCAGATCCATTACCTCTACTAAAGCAACAGTTGCCCAAAAATTCCCCATTAAGCCAACAGTAGATTTATAAATCCAGCTTTTGCTTTTGTCTACTTCCTCTTCTTCTTCTTCCTTGCCTTTATTGTTCTTTTTTCTAAAATAATCGAAAGCCAGGTACAACAGGTATAGACCGCCAAGTGGTTTCAACCACCAGATTTTAACCAGCCATGCAGCCAGGAACAAACAGATCCCTCTAAAAACATAAGCGCCAATAATGCCATATTTTAAAGCTTTTTCTCTTTGCGATTTTGGTAAATCCATTACCATAGTAGCCAAAACAGCAGCATTGTCTACCGAAAGCAAACTTTCGATCACAATTAAATTCAAAATAATTAATAGTCCGGCCTGTATATCGTCACCTAAAAT
>NZ_JBFTQI010000978.1:0-1904 GCF_056398925.1 Pedobacter sp. 01T416_2 | reverse complement strand
TTTTTCCAGTAATAGGGTGCGAGGAATCGTCATTGCGAGAAGGCTTTTTCAGCCGGCGAAGCAATCTTACAACGATCGCTATTAGCGTACGCTTTAAGATTCCCGCCTACGCGGGAATGACGATCATTCTATTGGAGTCTATCGATAGTAGCGAAGTCGAAGGTCTCTTGATCAGATTTCTCCGTTCCGCTTCACTTCATCCGATAGCTATCGGATCGAAATGATGGTAAAGTAGCTAAATAATCTATCATACATTTTAGACACATTTATTTCAAATAAAAAAAGGGGCATTGTTAAAAAATGTCCCTTTTTAAGATATATGATGGAGTTAAGAATTTTAGCTTTCTTTATCAGTAAAATCAACTGGTTTCTTTTCAAAATACTGATCGAAGTTTTGCACTTTTTTAGGTTTTAGAATTACATACAATCCTAATCCAATTAGTATTAAAGCCGTACTGATTCTTGACAGATCGAAATCAAAAATGGTTATCGCTTTAAGGGTGAATAAACCACCTATTATAGTTAAGGCTAACCAGCTGCTGCCCTGGAAGTTTTTGCGGTAACCCATCCACAAACCTACGCCTAACATGATGGTGTGCCATTTCAATATCCAGTATGGAACATCTATACCAGAATTTCTTAACAAGAACACCGAACCGATTGCTATGATTAAAACACCTAAACCAAATTGTTTATCTGCGTGATTTTTTTTGATTAAATTTTCCATGACTGTTTGTTTTTATGATTCAAATGTATCACGAATACCAATGCCGGGGAATGGCTTTTCCCTCAGTTGTGATGTTTTATCGGTGAGTGAAATAAAACTGTCGGTAAAAAATTATGAAATTTTGAGGGAGGGAGTATTTATCGGTGAAAATGTCAGTTTTGCCGCGTAAACACTAAGAAGACGGAATTAAAACTTAATTTTCTTAACTCCTTAATGTTAAAAATTTGGATCACCATGAAGAAGTTAATATAATTAAGAGAAATAATCTCAATCATTAAGATTTTGTCGTCATTCCGCTTAACAATAACGAAATGAGGGGCACAAATGAACTAATGGATAATGAACAAATGAACCAACTATCATTCGAAAATGATGATATCCGTTCCTTCGCTCATAATTACTTTTGAAGTGATGTTAATGAATAATCCATGAGCCAATAATCCATTAATCTGGTTCAGGTTAGCAGATAATTTTGCAGGATCATCAATGAGACCGAAATCGGCGTCGATAATCAGGTTACCATTGTCGGTAATAAATGTTTTGTTAGCTACAGACCTCAATATACCCTTTCCACCAAGCTCATTAATCTGATCGGACACATATTGATAGGCCAATGGAATTACCTCAACAGGAACAGTAAAAACACCCAATTTTTTAACTTTTTTAGAAGCATCGGTAATGATGATGGCATTTCTACTCAGTGAAGCAATTATCTTCTCTCTAAACAGCGCCCCGCCTCCACCTTTAATCAGATCGAGTGATTCTGTAAACTCGTCGGCTCCATCGATACTGATATCAATTTCGCTTAAATGCCCGAGATCAAGAATTTCGATGCCCAAAGATTTCGCGAGTTCTTCTGTTCGGATGGAACTTGCGGCAGCTTTTATCTTAAGCCCTTCTTTTACACGTTTACCTAATTCTTTAATGGCAAAGGTTGTGGTAGATCCCGTGCCCAGGCCTACTACATCACCATCTTTAACAAATTTTACTGCAGCCAGGGCAGCTGCTAGTTTTTCTGCATCTTGTTGCGTTTTATCTATAGTAGCCATAAAGTAAAAATAGGTTTAAATGATAAACATCGCAAAAACGAAAAAAAATTTACTGCTGATGCAATAAATCGTTTTTATAGCGTTTATGTATATGAGAGCGTTAATTTAGATGATGGGGATTCTGCAAT
>NZ_JBFTQI010000977.1:0-1905 GCF_056398925.1 Pedobacter sp. 01T416_2 | reverse complement strand
GTATGTACCAGGCTTTTGGCGATATATTTATTGATTTCGATAATAAAGAACAAAATTTCAGCAATTATACACGGAAATTAAATCTAACGGATGCGGTCCATTCCATCAATTACACTCAAAATGGGACCACCTATAAACGTGAATATTTTTGCAGCTTTCCGGATAAAGTAATGGTTTTAAGGTTAACTGCTGATCAGAAAAAATCATACTCAGGCACGGTTAGGCTTAAAAACGCACATCAGGGCAATGTAACAGTAAACGGAAATACCATCCAGTTTACTGGCAAGTTATCCAACGGAATGCCTTATCAGGCCACTGCCTTGGTTAAAATCGAAAATGGCAGCAGCCATGCAGTTAAAGACGATGATGGCGAAAAATTAAAAATAGCAAATGCCGATGCCATAACCATCCTCTTTACCGCTGCTACGAATTATAGCAATAAACGTAGCGATAACTGGAAAGGAGAAGAACCGGCTTCAAAGATAGACCGCATCCTGAAACAAGCAAGTACAAAATCATATTCAAATCTGTTAAAAGCACATATTCAGGATTACCAGCAATTATTTAACCGTTTGGCTATTAATTTAGGTGAGCATGATATTAAAAACAACAGTTTACCAACTTATCAAAGGCTAATCAATTATAAAAAGACTCCTGATCCAGCCTTAGAAGCGTTGATTTTTCAATACGGAAGATACCTCTTGATCAGTTCATCAAGACTGGGCGGTTTACCGGCCAACCTACAGGGTCTCTGGAACGAAAGCAATACTCCGCCATGGGGCAGCGATTATCATTCTAACATCAATATCCAGATGAATTATTGGCTGGCAGGGCCGACCAATCTTTCTGAATGTCAGCTCCCATACCTCGATTACATTAACAGCATGCGGGAAGTGAGTGCTGTTGCCACACGCAAACAATATCCGAATACCCGTGGCTGGACCGTAAAAACTGAAAATAATATTTTCGGCGGAATGAGTTTTTTATGGAACACGCCTGGTAGCGCGTGGTATGCACAAGCACTTTGGGAGCACTATGCTTTTACAAAAGACAAGGATTATCTAAAGAATTTTGCTTACCCAATTATAAAGGAGATATCGGAGTTTTGGGACGACCACTTGAAAAGAAGACCAGATGGGACTTTGGTATCGCCATTGGGCTGGTCGCCAGAGCATGGGCCAACTGAAGATGGCGTAACGCACGATCAGCAAATTGTATACGATCTCTTCACCAATTATATAGAAGCAGCCGAAATTTTAGGCATTGATGGTGATTACAAAAAACACATTGCAGACCTTAAAGCACACTTATTAAAGCCTAAAATTGGCAAATGGGGGCAATTGCAGGAATGGGAAACCGACCGTGATGATCCCAAAGATCAACATAGACACATTTCTCATCTGTTTGGTCTGCATCCAGGGAGAGAAATCAGCACCATTAAAACACCAGAACTTGCCAAAGCCGCGAGGGTAACTTTAACTGCACGTGGCGACGAATCGACAGGATGGTCTATGGCCTGGAAGATTAACTTTTGGGCCAGACTACAGGATGGAAATCATGCCTACAAAATATTACAGAACTTCATTACACCAGTAGGTGGCTCAGGTACCGATTACAACAAAGGTGGCGGCATTTACACCAATCTTTTCTGTGCACATCCACCGTTCCAGATTGATGGAAATTTTGGTTATACTGCGGGCGTTTCAGAAATGCTCTTACAAAGCCAGGCTGGTGAATTGCAATTTTTACCTGCCCTGCCCGATCAATGGTCAACAGGAAGTATTCAGGGTTTAAGAGCAAGAGGGAACTTCGAAATTACAGATCTGCAGTGGAAAGATGGTAAAGTCATAAGACTGTCGATCAAATCGTTATCAGGCGAAGATTGCATTGTGAGGTCTCCTAATG
>NZ_JBFTQI010000976.1:0-1906 GCF_056398925.1 Pedobacter sp. 01T416_2 | reverse complement strand
CTGCCCTAGCTGCTAAGACTTGCGCTAGTGAGGGCATTAAATAAAATGATAAATCATTTCTATACTTCATACATCCGAACAAATAACTATTTTCTATATTTTTCTGTACTTTATCTATCATGATAGTTATGGTTTTTCTATTTTTCCAGTTCCTTTTATAGCCCCCTTCTGTAATTTTTCGATATAATTAGCAGGGCCAATGAGGGATACATTACTGTCGTTATTTAAAGTCACAAAATCCATCTTGATGTAACTTTATCCAAGCTGTTTCTTCCTCTGAAATCTTACTATTTAAAGGATGTTCTGAATAATCTTTTATGACCTCCAAACACTCTTTTTTTAATCGATTATTGGGGTTCCCATAATCATATATTATATGAGCTGCCCACAGTGGAACAAAATATTGGCTCTCTCTGAAGAATTTTGCAAACTCTTCAATTTCATTACTATTAAGATACTCCATTCCAATATCAATTAATAGCTGGTAATCCAAGTCCTGATAATTAATTGGATTGGATGGAGTAATCCCTTTAAAATAGTTCATTTTGCATTGCAATAAAAAGCGATCGCCTCTGTTATTCATTATTATTTTATTATTTAACTTTATTTATGGTGACTCCTCCCCCCAAGCTGGTGCGAGCTTGTAGCTCGTATCCAAATTAACTTAAATTATATCAATTTCTAACAAACCCTTTTCTCCAGAAAAATCTATTGCATTACTATGCTTCCAATGGTAATCTTCTGTTATAAAGCCCAATCTAGCGCAAGTCTTAGCGCCTCGGCACAAGCAAAGGCCTGACTTGTGCTTTCTCTAAATCAATACATCAATCTCTATCAATCCTTTGCCTCCTTCATAATCTACAGCACTACTGTATAAATAGTCAGCTGCATTTGTCACCAGTCCCGCCTCTACCGGATTATTGTGAAGATAATGAATTCGTTCTTCAAACATATTGAGATGTGGATCTAGTTCGATAGGATGGTTATCCTGCCTCCAAAATTGAAAGTTTTTATTATTGCTATTTTGTTGCCCGGCTTTTGAAAACAGGTAGAGCATCCAATCTTTTCTACTTTCGATCATGCTTTCTTTTATTTCTTTTAAGATCCTAAATGATGAATACTTCTTCAAATCGCGCATGATATTAGGCAATAGATAACCTTCCCTACTGCTTACAATTAAATGGACATGGTTGCTCATGATTACCCAGGCATGTAAGTTAAGGCCTTTTTCTTTTCTACAATAAGATAAGCTTTCCAATAAAAGATCTCTGTAAATAGCACGTGTAAAAATATCAATCCAGTCTACAACGGCAAAAGAAACAAAATATATTGCTGTCGGATCATGAAACTTATATTTTGTACACATAACTAAATATAAAACGATTATGGCAGATCATCAATTTATAAAAAAGCTTAACGTGGCGAAGAACATCTTAATAAGATTTTGACTAACTAAGTATTATGAAGGCACAAGTCAGCCACCCCTCTAGTCCAAACACTAAGACTTGCGCTAGTGAGGGAATGCTGGAAAAGTAAAAAGCCCGGCACAAACGCCAGGATAAGATTATTTTAAAGCACAAGTCAACCAGCTCACAAGCCTGCACACCAAGACTTGCGCTAGGAAGGAGCTAAAGATATCTAACTAGATAACAAATTCATCAAAAAGTGCATCAAGAAACTCACTTAATTCAGGAAAACTATCATAAATACTTATTTTACCTCTATCAAAATTCTGCTTCAAATAAGTGATGCCTAAAGAAGTTATATTATAATCAATATTAACATTACCACTAATATCCTTGATTATTAATCCATTATTTATCATTTCTTCTTTTAATTCTATATCGGATAAAATTCCAAATTTCCAATGTAGCACTCTTCTTAAAGATAGCACTCTTCTTAAAGA
>NZ_JBFTQI010000975.1:0-1914 GCF_056398925.1 Pedobacter sp. 01T416_2 | reverse complement strand
CCTATAGGGATTCAACCGATAAAATTAAACAATTTTAAATGAATATATAAATAATGTGGTAATAAAATATCGATTATATTTTTGAGTGATAACGTATTATTTTATATCGTATTGTGTCTACTTACTTTTTCAGTTAAATTTAGGTTAAATAATTATAAATAAGCAAGATGAAAAGAAAGTGAGATGATTGAGAAGTGCTGTTAGCAAGCCATTAGCCCAATAGGTGGAATTACTTTTATTACAGTTCAGGTCATCTCAATATTAATTTTTTTTATGTTTTTAGTGACAGCTTAAACACGTATATATAAAAAGAGTATTGTTATAGTTTATAGAGATTGCAATAAATTAACCATATTTGATTTAAAGATTATTAAGTTGACAAATCGAATTAATAATTTTTATAGAAAAAAGAAAATAGCTCAATTATGATGCTAAATGGTTATTAGTTATTGGCTTAGGTTTTTTGCAGTCACACCTGTATGTAAAAATCGTATGTTTAATTAGTAAATAATCATAGAATTCGTAATTTGGTGAAATATAAGTTTTGGTTTTACGTTACAGAATATATTCTCCAGTTGTTGCTAAATACCAAAATCTAAAATTACGTACCTTTAAAGGATGAATTTCA
This sequence comes from Pedobacter sp. 01T416_2, assembly GCF_056398925.1. Classification (NCBI taxonomy): domain Bacteria; kingdom Pseudomonadati; phylum Bacteroidota; class Sphingobacteriia; order Sphingobacteriales; family Sphingobacteriaceae; genus Pedobacter; species Pedobacter sp. 01T416_2. The sequence continues at coordinate 1,286 of NZ_JBFTQI010000975.1, read as the reverse complement.
AGTACATCAGTAAACTTGCTTTTTCTGCACTCTCAATGGCCTTGGTGTTTGGTAAAACAAATGCTCAGGTAACCATAGGCAATACACAAACAAATGGTAGCGAGGCAAACAATATTGTAACAGCAGTTCCATTTCTGCTCATTACGCCCGATGCCCGTGCTGGTGCAATGGGTGATGCTGGCGTGGCCGTTGCTGGTGATGTAAATTCAGCCAGCATTAATGCTTCTAAACTTGCATTTTTAGATAAACCTTACGGATTTTCTGTTTCTTATAGCCCGTGGTTAAAAAGTTTAGTACCTGATATTAATCTTGCCTATTTAAGTGGCTTTTATAAATTGGATGATCGTAATACCATTGGTGCCTCATTAAGGTACTTTTCTTTAGGATCTATTCAACTTACCGACATCAACCAACAAGACCTGGGGATTTCCAATCCGAATGAATTGGCTTTTGATGTTTCTTTTGCTCGTAATTTTGGTGAGGAATTTTCATTAGGAACATCATTAAGGTATATTTATTCAAATTTAGCTTCAGGGCAATTTTCATCATCAGGGCAGGTTCATAGCGGAAATGCGGTAGCTGTAGATGTATCGGGATTATACAAAACAACAACTACAATGTTTGGCAGGCAGACTGTTCTTTCTGCAGGCGCTAATATTTCGAACATTGGAACAAAAATGAGCTATTCTGATGGTGGAGAAAATTTCTTTTTACCTACAAATTTTAAAATAGGAGGCGCGTCTACAATTACTGTAGACGATCTCAGTACCTTAACTTTTGCCCTTGATTTTAATAAGTTGCTGGTGCCAACGCAACCGATATACGATTCGAACAATAACATTGTGAGCGGAAAAAATCCTAACCGTTCAGTTCCTGCCGGAATTTTTGGTTCGTTTAGTGATGCCCCGGGCGGTTTTAGTGAAGAATTAAAGGAAGTAGGAATTTCAACAGGCTTAGAGTACTGGTATAACCAACAGTTTGCAGTGAGAGCAGGTTACAACTATCAGAGCCCAATGAAAGGCGATAGCCGCTACTTTACCTTGGGCCTTGGATTAAAATACAACGTTTTTAATATAGATTTCTCTTATTTGATTGCAAATGCACAAACAAGTCCACTTGCAAATACCTTACGTTTTGGTCTATTGTTTAACTTTGGCGACAAAAAGATTGTTAAGAAGTAATTTTAAGCTATCAGTTTATAATTAACCGATTAACGTGTTTAAACAATTAACCTAAATACCCATGAAAATTAGAGTAGGTTTCGGATTCGATGTACATCAGTTAAA
>NZ_JBFTQI010000974.1:0-1914 GCF_056398925.1 Pedobacter sp. 01T416_2 | reverse complement strand
AGTCGTCATTGCGAGAAGGCTTTTTCAGCCGACGAAGCAATCTTTCTAGCAAGGATTGCTAGCAGGAAAGATTGCTTCGTCGTTCCTCCTCGCAATGACGACCGCACTATTAGAACTGTCATCCTGAGCTTGTCGAAGGACCTTTTTAAAATGTCTTATGAGGCGTTTCGACAGGCTCAACGTGACAAATTTGATTGAATTACAAATATGATTCAGCCTTATGACGATCGCGTTAGTTAAACAGGCTAAAAATAGTCAGTACAAATAAAATTAAGAGAATTAAGATTAGAAAGATCCCCCTAAGCGAACAAGATGAAGAAAAGCGACGTAGCAATTATTGGAATGTCATGCATTTTTCCGGGTGCAAAAGATATGCAGGCCTTTTGGGAAAATATTATCAACCGCGTAGATTCTACACAAGAGGTTCCGGCTGATCGGATTGATCCTGTTCATTTCGACAAAGCAATTACCGGGGTAGATCGTTTTTATTGCAATCGAGGAGGTTTTATTCCCGATCATCAATTTGATCCCCAACGCTTCGGAATTTTACCCTTGGCTGTTGAAGGTACCGAACCCGATCATCTGTTGACCTTAGATCTGGTTCACCAGGCATTAGAAGATGCATCAGTATTTGAAAAAAAATATTCCCTCGATAAAACCGGGATCATTATTGGCAAAGGTAATTATGTGGGGCCTGGGGCAACCCGCGCCATCGAAATTGTAAGAACTGGCGAGCAAATTTCGAGTGTATTAAAAGACTTGATGCCACAACTTACTGATGCAGAAATTGAAAAGGTAAAACACGAATTTCAATTACGTAAAGGCCGTTTTAGTGCCGATACCGCAATGGGATTGATCCCTAATTTAGTGGCCTCACTGGTAGCCAACCGCCTTAACTTAGGCGGACTGGCTTTTACTTTGGATGCTGCCTGTGCCAGTTCACTCATCGCAGTTGATCATGGCGTGCAGGAACTGAATAGTGGCCGTTGCGATATGATTATTGCAGGCGGGGTACATTTAGGTCAAAATGCTGCTTTTTGGAGCATATTCTCTCAATTGGGTGCATTATCCAAACAAGAAAAAATAAAACCTTTCGATCAAAATGCCGATGGATTGATTATTGGCGAAGGTTGTGGTTTTGTTGTGCTCAAACGCCTCGAAGATGCCATAAGGGATCAGGATAAAATTTATTCAGTAATTAAAGGTGTGGGCATCAGCAGCGATGGCAGCGGAACCAGCGTAATGAGTCCATCGGTTAAAGGCCAGTTAAAAGCCATAACCGAAGCCTGGAAAAACGCAGAACTGGAAAGTAAAAATATCGGCTATTTAGAAGCCCATGGAACAGGCACCCCACTTGGCGATAAAACCGAGGTTGAAACCTTAAAACAGTTTTTCGGTCAGGATGCCGATCTGCCAAAAGCAGGTATCGGTTCTGTAAAATCGAATATCGGTCATACCATGCCCGCAGCAGGTATAGCAGGATTGATCAAGTCGAGTTTGGCTTTATATCATGGTATCATCCCCCCTACTTTACATTGTGATGAACCTGTAGCACAACTGGCCGAAACCCGTTTTTCTGCCGTGCAAAAAGCGATAGACTGGAACCAATCGGGTTTGCCAAAACTGGCAGCTGTAAATGCATTCGGTTTTGGTGGAATAAATGCCCATGTGGTATTAACCGCTTATGATACGCCTAAAAAAGATGAAGTATTGGTCATCGCAAGGCCAAGTCATGATGCCTTGATCGAATCGCTCGAAAATGGAGATTATAGCATTGGGAATGGGAATTTCCGTTTAGTGTTATTTAATCCAAGTCCCGAAAGGTTCAAAAAAGCCTTAAAAATTGTGGCTAAAAATTCTCCCTGGAGAAATAAACAGGACATTTGGTACACATAAACAGGACATTTGGTACAC
>NZ_JBFTQI010000973.1:0-1915 GCF_056398925.1 Pedobacter sp. 01T416_2 | reverse complement strand
ATGATTGCAGTGGTGCCCATATTGTACTCACAAACCATTTGCTAAACCAGTTTCCGTCACTCTGTAAATCGCCCTGATGGCCGTGGGTTAAGAAAATATCAAGCTTACTTTCCCCCACTGTGATCCGTAATATTGCACCTTCGTAAATATGGATTTTAGTTCCGTAAATTCTATTGAGGTTAAATCCCGCTAAAGGATCATTATCCCAGTATAAATCATGGTTACCAAATATTTTAGTGAAATGGTTTTTTGAAATAAAAGCTTTTTCTGCTTCGAAAGTAGCCTGATTGTGTTTAATTACAGATTCTAGCAAATTCTCCCAAAGTTCCTCGCTATCACCCAAATTAATATAATGGAAATCTTGTTGGTTATAGTATTCGAGCGCCTTTAAATAATTCTTTTTAGCTAAAGTAAAATCATCGGCATAATCACGGGCACCTTTATGCTGGTCAGATAAAACGATAAATTTATCAGTATTGGCAACATCAAAAATAAGTCCACGTTTACCAGGTGTTGTGTTGATGGTTTTGTACAGTTTATTTAAAGCTGCATGGATGCGTTTACGGTTYGGTCTTGAACCAAATTTATTCGACATGCGAATAATCCAAGCACTAAGTAAACGTTGTAAGAATTTCCGCATGTATAAAATGAGCCTTCGCTAGTATTATTGTTTCTCAAAATAACAAAAAATATCACCAATCGTTTTTTCTGAAAAGCAATAGTTGTAATTATTAGGTTAGGTTCGGCCTTGCTTTCCGTTTTATGCCGTGAAAAATCGACATGCTCACTCCAATCAAGTTTAGCTTACACCGGTTAATCGCTTTTATTAAAGTCAGTCCCTTTCTATCGCCAATAAAATAAAGCCTTTACTTTAAATAATATTTTACTAAATTTGTTAGTATTGAAAAGATCAGGAAGCGCAGATTTACCCCTACATTATGGCCATGTACCACCATGGCTGGCGCAGCGTATGGCAACACTTGGCCTGGCTATAACGGAAGCGATACTATTAGAATATGGTAAAGCAGAAGTAATACGCCGTTTAAGCAATCCTTTTTGGTTTCAGAGTTTAGGTGCTGTAATGGGTATGGACTGRCATTCGTCTGGAATTACGACATCGGTAATGGGCGCTTTGAAGAAATCGATTAATCCCTTATCGAAAGAGTTGGGAATTTACATTTGCGGAGGCAAAGGAAAACACAGCAGAGAAACGCCTAATGAACTTTTAAAAATTGCCGACAAAACGGGTTTAAATGGGACAGCGTTGGTTCGGGCCAGTAAACTCAGTGCAAAAGTAGACAATACAGCCATTCAAGACGGTTTTCAATTGTATCTTCATAGTTTTATTTTAAGCAGCGAAGGCGATTGGGCAGTGGTGCAACAAGGCATGAGCGATAGTAGCTCGACAGCAAGAAGATACCATTGGCATTCTGAAAACCTAAAATCTTTTGTCGAAGAACCGCATACGGGTATCTGTGGCATTAATCAAGGGAAGATCTTAAATCTAACGGCTAATGATGCTGATAAAACGAGGCAGAGTATGATGAGCATTACAACTGAATCGCCAGTGAGAATGCTTAATGAAATACAAAAATTGGTATTGCCCGATCATCATGAGGTAAAATCGAAAGATGTAGATTTAAAACGTTTAGGAAGTATTTTATGGCTTGCACAGGAAAAGCAGCCGAGAGATTTTGAGGAATTATTATTACTCGAAGGCATGGGGCCAAGAACCTTACAATCGATGGCTTTAGTGAGTGAGGTGATTTATGGTACACCTTCGCGATTTAGCGACCCTGCCCGTTATTCTTTTGCACATGGCGGCAAAGACGGACATCCCTTCCCTGTTCCGGTAAATGTTTATGATGAGACCATAAGTGTTTTGCAGAAAGCAATTGAAAAAGCGAAGATTGGA
>NZ_JBFTQI010000972.1:0-1918 GCF_056398925.1 Pedobacter sp. 01T416_2 | reverse complement strand
CAAAAAGGCCTTGGAAATTCTAAGGCCTTTTTTATTTTATATTAATTTCTAGGGATCAAGACCTTAAAATCCATCAATTGTAGTAAATTTGCGGCAAAAATATAATCCGCATAATGAATTTAACATCACTACAAGCTATTTCACCAGTTGATGGCCGTTACAGAAAAACAACCGAAAGTTTAGCTGCTTACTTTTCTGAAGAAGCCTTAATCAAATACCGTGTTTTTGTAGAAATCGAATATTTTATCGCACTTTGCGAAATCAACTTGCCTGGCTTAGAAAATTTTGATAAAAATCTTTATGCCCAATTGCGCAAAATCCACGAAAACTTCTCAGAAGTTGATGCCTTAGAAATTAAGGAAACTGAAAAAGTAACCAACCACGATGTTAAAGCTGTCGAATATTTTATCAAAAGTAAATTCGATGCGCTATCACTTCAGCACTATAAAGAGTTTATCCACTTCGGGTTAACTTCTCAGGACATTAATAATACTGCCATTCCTTATTCTATTAAATTAGCATTGAATGAAAGTTATTATCCGGCAATTAATACGCTGATTGAAAAGATAAATGCCCTGGCTACAGAGTGGAAAGATATTCCGATGTTGGCCCATACACATGGCCAGCCGGCCTCTCCTACCAAATTAGGTAAAGAGTTTTTGGTTTTTGCCGAACGCTTGGCTATTCAGGTAGAAAGTTTAAAAAACATCCCTAATAGTGCAAAATTTGGCGGCGCTACCGGAAACTTCAACGCACACCATATTGCTTACCCTACAGTAAACTGGGTTAATTTCTCTAACCATTTTGTTAACGAGACTTTGGGTTTAACACGTGCGCAACATACTACACAAATTGAACATTACGATCAATTTGCAGCTCAATGTGATGCTTTAAAACGCATAAACAACATTATTATAGATTTGGACAGAGATATCTGGACATATATTTCTAAAAACTATTTTAAACAGAAAATCAAGGCTGGAGAAATCGGTTCGTCGGCTATGCCACATAAGGTTAACCCTATCGATTTCGAAAATGCTGAAGGAAATGCAGGAATTGCCAATGCTTTGTTCGAGTTTTTCGCTGCTAAATTGCCAATCTCACGCTTACAGAGAGACTTAACCGACTCTACTGTTTTAAGAAACGTAGGCGTTCCTTTTGGACATACCTTAATTGCTATTAATTCTACGCTACGCGGATTAAACAAGATTTTATTAAATGAAGCTGCTTTACATGCCGATTTGGACGAAAACTGGGCAGTTGTTGCCGAGGCTATTCAAACGGTTTTAAGAAGAGAGAACTACCCTAACCCTTACGAAGCCCTAAAAGAATTAACCAGAACAAATTCAAAAATCAATGCAGCAAGTATTGCTGAGTTTATTGAAGGTTTAGCAGTTTCTGAAGCTGTTAAGGTGCAATTGAGAACGATTACACCTTTTAACTATACTGGCGTTTTCTAGTTAAATTAAATTGACGTTAAGCAGACAGCTTACAAAGGTTTTATTAGTGAGTAATTGTTAATTTTGTTTATTCAAATTGATTAAGACATGACGATTAACGTATATACAGAACAGACTCCAAATCCAGCTACCATGAAATTCATGGTAAACAAGCTGTTAATAAATGGCAGTGAGGATTTTGCAACTAAAGAAAGTGCAGAACATTCGCCTTTTGCTAAAGAGTTATTTAAGTTCAACTTTGTTTCTGGCGTTTTTTTCGCCAGCAATTTTGTTACCATTACCAAAACAGATGATGCAGAATGGGCTGATATTGAAGCTATTTTAAAAGAATTTGTTAAGGGAGCTGTAGAATCTGAATTAAAAATTAAAGAAGCAACTACCGAAGAAGCCCCTGCTTTTGAGGGTACAGAAACCGAAATTAAAATTCAGCAGATTCTGCACGATTATGTACGTGTACG
>NZ_JBFTQI010000971.1:0-1924 GCF_056398925.1 Pedobacter sp. 01T416_2 | reverse complement strand
CGATTAATCAGGATCAGCATCTATTGAAAAGATTCTGAACCAAGTTCAGCATGACGGTAAGCGTTATACAAAACATGAAAAAAATATTAAACCATTTATTCGAGAACAAGAGTTTTAGCAGGGAAGAGGCAAAGAACATTTTAATCTCCATTTCGGAAGGCACATTTAATTCTTCGCAGATTGCCGCTTTTATAACGGCTTATGCCATGCGTAATATTACCGTGCAGGAGTTACAGGGTTTTCGTGATGCGATGCTTGATATGTGCGTTAAAGTAAACTTATCGGGTTACGAACTGATCGATCTTTGCGGTACCGGTGGCGATGGTAAAGATACGTTCAATATTTCTACCTTATCCTCATTTGTGGTGGCAGGTGCTGGTCATCATGTGGCCAAACATGGTAACTACGGCGTTTCTTCGGGCTGCGGTTCTTCTAATGTAATGGAATATTTAGGTTATACTTTTACCAATAATGAGGATACTTTAAGGCGTAATTTAGATACCGCAGGGATCTGTTTTTTACATGCCCCGTTGTTTAATCCGGCAATGAAAATTGTAGCACCGATCCGTAAGGAACTGGGTGTGAAAACATTTTTCAATATGCTTGGTCCAATGGTTAACCCCGGACAGCCAAAATACCAGATGGTAGGGGTTTTTAGTTTGGAGCTCGCCCGTTTATATGCATATTTATATCAGGACACGGATAAAAGTTATACCATTGTACATGCACTGGAAGGTTATGACGAGGTTTCGTTAACCTGTGATGTGAAAACCTTTTCGAACAAGGGCGAACAGATTTTAACCCTTCAGGATATGGGTTTTGATAAGGTTGATACCAATGCAATTAAAGGTGGCGATACCGTAGAATCATCAGCCAAAATATTTATGGATGTATTAAATGGCGAAGCCACAGATGTACAGAACAATGTGGTATTGTGCAATTCGGCACTGGCCATCAAGACCATAAAACCTGAACAATCTTTTGCCGATTGCTTTTATGAAGCGGAAGAATCTTTAACCAGCAAAAAAGCGTTAAACAGTTTCAAAAACTTATTGGCATGTTAAAGTTAAAAGTTTGCGGCATGCGTTTGGCAGCGAATATTGCTGCGATAGCCGAGCTTCAGCCAGATTATCTGGGTTTTATCTTTTATGAAAAATCACCCAGACTAATCAGTGAGGTTTCTGCAGAATTGATCAAATACATTCCCTCAGAGATTAAGACCGTAGGGGTGTTTGTAAATGAAGACCTGGAAAAAGTAAAAGATAAAGTAAACACATTGAAGCTAAAGGCTGTTCAGTTACATGGCAGCGAATCGACTGAATATTGTGCAGCATTAAAATCAAGCTTTCCGGCCTTAGAAGTGATTAAAGCTTTCGGAATAGATGAAGATTTTGATTTTTCAGGTCTCGAAGCTTATTTAAATGTGGTAGATTATTTCCTGTTCGATACTAAAACCAAAGCACATGGTGGATCGGGAAAAACATTCGATTGGTCTGTTTTAGACCGATATACTTACACCAAACCCTACTTTTTAAGTGGCGGCATTGATTTAGAACATGCACCGGCCATAAAAGAAATAAATGATGAGCGCTTATATGCCCTGGATATCAATAGCAGATTTGAAATTGAGCCAGGTTTAAAGGATGCAGAGAAGATTAAAGAATTTACTAAAGAAATGAATAAATAGATTGTTATTCATAACCCTTGGTTTCAACCAAGGGAAAAAAGAGAAAAAACATGAAATACAAAGTAAACGAAAAAGGATATTATGGAGATTTTGGTGGCGCCTACATCCCCGAAATGCTTTATCCAAACGTAGAAGAATTGCGTCAAAACTATTTAAAGATTATTGATGATGCCGATTTTCAAAAGGAATTTCATCAGTTGTTAAAAGATTATGTTGGTCGCCCTTCGCCTTTATATC
>NZ_JBFTQI010000970.1:0-1928 GCF_056398925.1 Pedobacter sp. 01T416_2 | reverse complement strand
ACGATATAGTTATAATATTTAGTTTTTGAAAAGCTGATATATTCTCCTCCCCATTTCCCAATTACTTCACAGATAAAAATAGTGGTCAGATAATAGATAAAATACCTCCAATGTTGTCCCTTTAACCGTTTAAAGTAGCAAAACGCAATCAATGCAGCCCCTCCTTCAATCCAGAGAAAAATGTCGCTCAGAAATTTCTGGAAGTCGTTCATTTCATTAAGATATTAATAAGTTTCTATTGCTGAATCGGCTGGTGGAATGGTTTGTCCATGGTTTTGAGCCATTACCTCACGCGATTGACTGTCACTACTATCCGAACTCATGGCCATTAAGGTAATGGGTTGCTCTTTTTCTCTTTCTTTTAGCGGGAAAGTAGTACGGTCTAAAGGGTTAAAGTCGTAATCCTGGTAACTTCCATCGCTGCTCTTCTTCTTTAAAGTGGGGATCATAACAAGTGTATGTTTTTGGGCATAATTTTTTCCTATCGATTTCTCCTCCTCAAAACTATTCCATTCGTTGTCTTTTGGATAAGCAGCGTAATAGAAACGGATACCCAATGCACCATCAGCAATGCGCGGGTCTACTTTTTTACTAAAAAATTCGATATCAGCGATGAATTTTTTTAGGGTTTTTAAACCGAAAGAAACAGAATGGGCATCGTTTATTCCCAATAATTTATTAATTGCTGCTAAATGGTTGTTGCGGTAATTATCTACCATTTGTTGGATTATTGCCGGATCCATCGTATTTGGACGTCCGCGCCTTTCATTTGTTTTCATAAGATCGATTAGTTTTAGTAACAGATAACATACTAGTACCCCACATAAAAATACGATAGCATAGCTAGGTAGATGTTGCATTTCCATAATTTTTTGAGTTTTAATTAAAGTTAACTTTTATTCCCAAATGTGATAAAACTTTTATAGATAACAGATGGGGTTTTCCCCATATTTTATTGTTGTTTTTACCGCTTTTTATTTTGTTGCTTTCACCATTGATTTCTAGTGGTTTACCTAAGGTTTTTCTGCGCCAACTGTTTCAATTTTGGATTAGTGTTTAACAACAAAAAACACCAATGGGAATAAGCCGAAAATCCTGAATAGAGTAGGCAAAACTTAAAAAACTTAAACCATGTCAAAAACCTTGAAAAAAGAAGAAAAAGTAGAGTACACAGGAAGATACCTTGTACTATTACCAGAAGGATCCAACACCTCCGATTCTATTAACCAGATCAATTCTATTAGCGGACTGAACCTAAAAAGCTCTTTAGAATTTGAAAACGAGTTTTTCACAGATAAAGACCTCGCTAAAACTGATGGTATCATACTAGACAAGCTGGGAATTGCTATCGTAAACGAAAAACCGAAAATTGAAAATTCAATCAGCAGTTTAGGCGAAAGTGAAATGATTGTAGAAAAGGAAAGAGTAGTTTATGCCATTGGAATGCTGGATGAAAGTACTCAAAATTATGTAGAGGGTTACAGAGATGCGGTAAACCAAATGACCAATGTATTGGTTGGAACCGAAACAGAAGATTACAATTATGAAGAGCAAGAATCGGAAGTAGAATCTGTTGGTGCTACCTGGGGATTAAAAGCAACCAATGTTGTACCAACCAGCTTTTTAAGATACAACCCATACAATGGTGCAGGCATTAAAGTAGCCATATTGGATACAGGATTCGATTTCCATCATCCTGATTTTGCTGGCCGTCCTGTTGTTCATCAAAGTTTTATTAGCGGAGAAAGTACACAGGATGGACATGGCCACGGCACACACTGTACTGGTACCTCCTGTGGTCCTTCTAGTTCGCCATCGGCAACAGAAAGATACGGTATTGCTTATGCCGCCAGTATTTATATCGGAAAAGTTTTAAGCAATGGTGGTTCTGGTGGAGATGGAGGCATTCTTGCCGGCATTAACTGGGC
>NZ_JBFTQI010000969.1:0-1929 GCF_056398925.1 Pedobacter sp. 01T416_2 | reverse complement strand
GTTTTGTTGGACTGTCAAAATAACCGCAAAGGGCGCTAAGTTTTTCGCTAAGGAAAAGAAAGAGAAATCTTAGTAAGACAAATCCCTACAGCTTTGCGTACTTTGCGGAACACTTCTTTTCTTTGCGGTTAAAAAATTTACCTTAAATCAAACAAACTATCAACACCCAACAATTTTCTTGAGGTAAAGCCTTCGCCAAAAGTGGTACCGATGCTTTTACCAAATTCTCTGGAACGGCCAATTACGCTTTCAAAAAATTCTGGTGAAGAAATATAGGTTTGCAAGCCATCTACATCAGGATTATAAAACTGGGTTTTAAAAGCTTTAATCGATTCAATTTTCTTATCCATGTGGTCAGATATATCCACAATAATATCAGGTTTTAAGTACCTGTCTTGAATATATTGCAACAATAACCTCGGCCGGTGCGCTTCTTGTTTAACACCATCAATTGATGTTTCTACTTTTGGCAGTCCCGATAAAAAAACCGAATCGTGCACCAGATCGCCAGCTCTGCCATGATCAGGGTGACGGTCTTCTAGCGCATTGCTTAAAATAATTTCTGGTTGGTATTTCCTGATGGCTTTAATTACTTCTAAACGGTGAAATTCATCATTCTGAAAAAAGCCATCCCTCATTCTCAAATTTTCGCGAACATGTAAACCTAAAATTTTCGCAGAGTCTGCGGCCTCTTCATCTCTTGTTTCTGCAGTACCACGCGTACCCAGCTCGCCTCTGGTTAAATCTACAATTCCAACTTTTTTACCAAGGGCAATATGTTTTAAAATAGTACCTGAACAGCAAAGCTCTGCATCATCAGGATGCACGGCTATAACTAAAATATCTAACTTCATGACGTAATTATTGGGCATTTTGGCTCAGCAGTTGCTGAATTTTCTTTTTAATTTTCGAACTCAATGGCTTGGTGAATGGTAAAAAATAATCTTCCAGCTCGCCATTTTTGTTCAGGAGGTATTTATGAAAGTTCCAACGGGGTTTCGAACTTAATTTTCTGTTTTGTTTTTTATCGCTCAGAAATTGATAAAGCGGGTGTGCACGTGCCCCACGTACCATAATTTTATCAAAAACCGGAAATTTTACACCATGGTTAATCTCACAGAAAGATGCAATATCAGATCCATTAAGTGGTTCCTGCTTTCCAAAATCGTTGGTCGGAAAACCCAAAATTTCAAAATCAGGGCTATTAATCTCGTCTTTTAACTGCTGTAATTCTTTCAATTGTGGCGTAAAACCACATTCGGAGGCTGTATTTACAATTAAAACAACTTTGTTGCGGTAGGCTGATAACGGCTGCTCTTCGCCATTAATTTTTTTAACCTTAAATGAATAAATATTCGGAATGCGTTCCTGCATTATAGTTATTGATAAAATCCTGAAGTGCGGATAATAGATTCTATATCCTTATCTTCATTCGGATCGTAAGTGCTTTTTAAATTATGTCCTACCACACGGGCCACAATCTGATAAGAAAATGCAGCAAAACCGCCTTTGGTCTGCTTTACTATATCGTACGTTGTTCTGCCCACCTCACGGTCGATCAGTTTCGTTAAAATCTGACCTTGAGTAATGGTTAATTCTTTTATTTCGCGGTTAAACATGTCTTTAATTTCTTTATCACATTGTTTAACCAGCTGTTTCTGTTCCTTTTTCTCAGGAGTTCGGGCAATATCCTGCTCTAATTGCTCGTATCTACGTTTTGCAAACAGTGCATACGGCATTACTTTTAATACGTTATACCTTAAGCGATTATACGCGGCCTGTTCTGCCGGTGATTTCCATATCCTTGCGGCATAAATAGATACATCGTTAAGTTGCATCCACGGAATCATTACACCATTATCATTTGTTGAGGCTACTCTTATTGTATCGCTTTTACCCAATTTAGGGAATATTGGCGCAGCAGGATCC
>NZ_JBFTQI010000968.1:0-1952 GCF_056398925.1 Pedobacter sp. 01T416_2 | reverse complement strand
AAACGAAGGTCAGGCGGTTTCTGCTGTTACGGCCAATTACCGTAAACTTTACGAAAGTGGCCAATCGCTTTACAACAGTTTAATGCAGATTGGGGTAGAAATGGCTACCGACGATTRTGAAGCAGGCCCAAGGGCCAGAAATGCACACGTTAGGGCCATATCTGGCTTAACTCACGATTCATCGAACGATAGGATGGAGCAGCTGTGGAAACAAAGTTACGATGCCATTAATGCTTCAAATATTGCCATCGATAAAATTGCTTTGATTGATGAGGCGAAAATTAGCTCAACTGTTAGAAAACGCTTAATTAACGAATCGAAGTTTTTAAGGGCTTTACATTATTTTAACCTGGTGCGTTGGTTTGGCGATGTACCCATTGTACTGCACGAAAATACTTCTTTAGCACCCGAAGATTTATATGTACCCAATGCGCCCGAGGCTGCGGTATATGCACAGATAATTCAGGATTTAAAAGATGCAGAATCGCTACCTGCACCGGCAGAATATAGCAGCAAAGATTTAGGAAGGGCAACTTCAGGCGCAGCCAAAAGTCTGTTGGCAAAAGTATACCTTACCCATAAAGAGTGGGCAAATGCCTTACAAAAAAGTAAAGAGGTAATCGATAGTAAATACTATTCACTGTTTGCAAATTTTGCCGATGTGTTTAATGTAGCCACCAAAAATGGTAAAGAGCATATCTTCTCGGCACAGTTTGTAGGTAACGCAGGTTTTCAGGGCAACAGTTTGGCCAGCCGTTCGGCCCCGGCAGATGTGCCCGGTATTAATGGCGATTATGCCGATGCCCTGCACACCGCTGGCGGTTTGTATACCAGTTTTGCCGATAACGATACCCGAAAGGCCATAACCTTTGTTACGCAGATGGTAAGCCCTACAAATGGTCAGTTATACACTTTTTCGCCGCAGTTTAATAAATATTACGATCCGGCAGTGGTAGGGAATCAATCGCAGTCTTCTAAAAATTTACCCATTATCCGCTATGCAGAAGTACTTTTAATTTATGCTGAAGCCTTAAATGAAGTAAATAATGGGCCAAATGCAGCAGCCTATGCCGCAATAGATGAAGTACGCCAGCGTGCAGGTATTGCTAAACTGGCCGATATTTCTCCGGCATTAACTGTAGATCAGTTTAGAGATGCTGTTTTTCAGGAGCGCAGAAAGGAATTGGTTTTCGAATACCAGCGCTGGTTCGATCTGGCCAGAAGAGGAGCCGATTATTACGTAGCCACACTCAAAGCAGCCGGAAAAACTTTAGCGGCCAAGCGCCACATCCATTTCCCTATTCCGCAACGCGAGCTTAACCTCAACCCTAAATTAAAACAGAACCCAGATTGGGTAAACTATTAATCGTCTTATTTCGGATAATAAAATTTAATCACATGAATTTTAAACAAAAATATTCCACTTTGCCCATAGCGAAAGCATGCCTGTTGGCTTTTGGCTTATTGGCTGTACAGGTTGCTTCGGCCCAGAAAAAGCAAAAACCCAATATCGTACTGGTACTGGTTGATGATCTTGGCTTTTCAGATATTGGCCCTTACGGGGCAACTGAAATAGAAACCCCCAATTTAGATAAACTCGCTGCAGGTGGTTTAAGGCTGAAAGAATTTTACAACAATTCGATCTGTGCACCAACCAGGGCATCGTTGCTCACCGGGCAGTACCAGCATAAAGCTGGTGTTGGCTTTTTTAACAATAACCTTGGGCTGGCAGCCTATCAGGGTTTTCTGAACCGCGAATCGCTTACCCTGGCCGAGGTACTTAAATCAGGCGGTTACACCACACTTATGGCGGGTAAATGGCACGTGGGCGACGATCGGAACCAATGGCCAAACCAACGCGGTTTCGATCATTTCTTTGGCTTTATCGGTGGCGCCAGCAATTATTACGAAATCGGAGAAAAAGGAACTGAAACCGTACCCTTGGTTAAAGA
>NZ_JBFTQI010000967.1:0-1974 GCF_056398925.1 Pedobacter sp. 01T416_2 | reverse complement strand
CTTATAACGACAACATTGAAATTTCGCATACTTACAATAATGTTTTCACCACGAGACTATCTTTTAGTCATACCACAAACGGCTTTAATGATRTAAATTTTATTGATGCTGGCACTAATATTCAGGCAGCCAAACCTGTTAACTTTATTACAGGGTATCATTATCAGTTCAGCAATGCAGTTACTTTTAATGTGTTGAAATGGTTGGAAAGTATCAATCAGGTTGATGTTTTTTATAATACATCAAATTCCAATATCACGCAAACCCTAAGTAACCTGAATGGATTTGGTGCTTATTTTTCTACATTAAATCAGTTTGTTTTTAACCCATCGAAAACTATTTTAGGCGAGGCGAATTTCTGGTGCCAATTCCCCGCAGTTGATGGCTTGAACAAAAATAAAAGCCAATACAACCTCGATCTGGGTATAAAAACGTTATTATTTAACAAAAAGATACAATTGGCCATTACCGCTACCGATGTTTTAAAAACCAACCAATACCGTTTTAAGAGTTTGATCAATAATATCAGTCAGGAGTACAATAACTATTACGAYAACCGCCAACTCAAGATTGCCTTCCGTTATAATTTTGGCAATGAAAAAATTAAACAGCAGGATAGGAAGCCGGGGAACGAAGAGGAGCGGAAGAGGAGTAATTAGGGATGTAGGAGAAAAGGTGCTGGCAAATCGTCATTCCCAACTTGATTGGGAATCGTAATGCCTTAGTAGGGTTTGTAGCTTGCATTAAGATTCCCGCCTGCGCGGGAAAGACGACCATTCGTTGTAATCTGTCATTGGTAACTTGGTTAAAGATCTTTCGACTACGCTCAGGATCACAAAACGAGTAGGTCAACTAATGAACAGGATCATATTACGAAGCCCTCCATCTTGCACACCTTTCGACTAAAACGCTTCTGCTAAACTGATGTAAAACCCGGCCTGGCGTTTTTCATTTGGTAATTTTTCGCCTATTCCATAATCTACCCGAACACTCAAGCCTTTTGCCGGATCGAAAAAGTAGCGACCGCCAAAACCAAAGTTTGGTTTTAGCCCATCGCCGTTAAACTGACCGTTTGCGAATACTTTACCTGTACCCGCAAAAGCTACAATGCCAAAACGGTTCATAAAACGGTAGCGGACTTCGGCTTGTGCCGCCATCAGGTTTTCGTCGCGGTAGCGGCCACTATAGTAACCGCGCATCATCTGGTCGTTGCCTAACTGTTGTAACAGGTAAAATGGGGTGCTTTTGCTTTGGATGGTATAAAAAATGCCCTGTACCCCTAAAACTACTTTTGGTGCCAGACTAAAGAAACCACGGAGATCTAGCTTAATCTGTGAGCCATTAAAACTTTCTCCGCCAAAAAAATCGGGTGCGTATTGATAGGTTGCCCTACCAAAAAAGCCTTTTGTTGGATAATTATTGCTGTTCCGTGTATCGTAACTTTGCGATGCACCGATCCAGGCTACAGATCCACCATCTTTATCCAAAATCTGTGGGTTGGTGGTAAAAATGCCTCCGGCTTCCTTGTCGATAAAATGGTAATTCTCAAAACCTAGCGAAACACCTGTATAAGCCTTCGGTAAGGTGTTCATTTCCGCATCGAAAAGTGTTTTAAATACCCGTTGGTCTAGTTTATCTTCATTTGCCTTTATTGCATTGTTGCCAATACCATAAAAATTAAATGGCTGGTTTTTGAAACGGATATCACCGATAAAATGATATTTATTTCCTTTCGTCCAGGCATCGCCTTTAAGCATAAAATTAGCTGTCTTTTTGGTAGAATAGGTTGTGTTCAAGGCGAAGTTGGAACTGCGGTTCAACGTATCTTTACGGTCTATGTAAAATGAATAAATGGCACCAACACCAAATTCAAACCCTGTTTCCTGACTATAACCAAAAGCTGGTAGAGGTAAAAAGCTTGCTTTACGGGTAGTATCTTTTTCGTTTGAGAGCATCTTTTTGATCAGTTTCATC
>NZ_JBFTQI010000966.1:0-1976 GCF_056398925.1 Pedobacter sp. 01T416_2 | reverse complement strand
GTGTATTATTGGTAGCGGCCTTAAACCGACGGATAAAATTACGTTTTCCCATATTAACCAGACTGGATACCTCGTCCATCGTGATTTCATTCTGGTAGTTTTCTTCAATATACTGCTGGGCTTTCAAAATGTCTTTATCATCATGCTGATGCTGGCCTGTAAATACCTTAAAATGCGCCTGGCTGGTTCTATCCATTTCAATGGCAAACATTTTACTGATCCACAGCGCAGCTTCGCGGCCGCAAAATTTCTCGATCAGGTAGAGGATCAATTTAAGAGAAGAGAATGCTCCGCCACTGGTATAAACCCCGTCCTGGTCGGTGGTTACCAAATCGTTTTTCATTCTTATTTTAGGGTAACGTTTCTGCATATCGGCTGCTACAGCCCAGTGTGAGGTTACTTCTTTACCATCAAGCAAACCCGCTTCTGCCAAAAAGTAGCTACCCACGCATAAACTGGCCACTTCTGTCCGACTGGCGTACATTTCTTTGATCCATTTAACAGCCGCTTGGTTTCGGCCCAACACGCCCTCGTTACCAACACTAAATGACGGAATAATAATCAGATCAGCTTGTTGAATTTCCTCATAATTTAACTGCTCGATGTTGATGTTGTTAAAGTGAAAGGGAATTTCGTGATCTTTCTCTGCAACCAAACTTAGCGCAAATACAGGCTTTTTACCAGCACGCTCCATATAACGGTTGGCACCACTCAATAAATCTATTACTCCGGTAACCGATGAAGGGACAGCCTCGTCGAAAATATAAAGGCAAACTTTTAACATGCTTAAATCATTATTTTAATGCTAACTAAATTAAGTATTTTATTTGTCACTTTCACGCCCTTAAGTTGTCATTTATGCCACCTAAATGATGTCGATAATCTACAGAGATTTGTAACAGATAAAACAACAGAAACAATGGGCAAATTAAGTGTATTCAATTTTATCAGTCTGGATGGCTACTATAAAGATGCCAACAATGGTATCGACTGGCATCAGCACGGCCAGGAAGAGGGTGAGTTTAGCGCAAAAAATCTGGAGCATGATAACATCCTGCTCTTCGGCCGGATTACTTACGAAATGATGGCATCGTGGTGGCCATCTCAAAATGCCATTGAGGCAATGCCCGAGGTAGCCAAGGGTATGAACCAGGCTGAAAAGATTGTGTGTAGCAATACCTTGCAGCATACCAACTGGCAAAATACACGGATAACGAGCGGAAATATATTGACTCAAATAGCCGAGCTGAAGAAAACATCTCCAAAAGATATTACCATTTTAGGCAGCGGCAATCTGAGCACACAACTGGCCGAAGCAGGTCTGATTAATACCTATCAAATAATGATCGATCCGGTAGCCATTGGCAAGGGAGCTTCTATTTTTAGTGGTATGCAAAGAC
Organism: Pedobacter sp. 01T416_2; assembly: GCF_056398925.1. NCBI lineage: Bacteria > Pseudomonadati > Bacteroidota > Sphingobacteriia > Sphingobacteriales > Sphingobacteriaceae > Pedobacter > Pedobacter sp. 01T416_2. Next base: position 576 of record NZ_JBFTQI010000966.1, on the reverse strand, counting down.
AATTAAATTTGAAATTAACTGATACCCGAAGCTTTAAAAGTGGTACCGTATTATTGAGTTATGAGGCAATATAATTAAGAATCAATATCTAAATACTATAATTATGAAAACAAAAATCTGGGCCAATTTAGGCGTTAAAAATGTAGAGAAAAGCAGAGCCTTTTACACCAAACTAGGTTTCGAAAAAAATGCAGGGCACGAGAGCGATGAACTGGCCAGCTTTTTATTTGGCGAGGATAATTTTGTGATACACTTTTTTAAGGAAGATAGTTTAAAAAAGGGCATGAAAGGCGAATTAGCCGATTTGAGCAAGGGCAATGAAGTTATATTTACCATTTCGGCCGAAACAAAGGAAGAAGTAGATGACTGGGCCGTAAAAGTAAAAGATGCCGGCGGTTCTGTATTCTCGCCACCAGAAGAATTTCAAGGCATGTACGGCTGTGCTTTTGCCGACCCAGATGGGCATAAGTTTAACATATTAAAATGGAAATAAGTATACAAGCGGTCTGCGATAATACAGGCCGCTTTTTTTTAGTTAATCTGCCGTTTTTTCTCTTCTATGGCCAGAAGTAATTG
>NZ_JBFTQI010000965.1:0-1986 GCF_056398925.1 Pedobacter sp. 01T416_2 | reverse complement strand
GCCTTAAGCTGAAAACCGCCAATTGAAAACTGCTAAAAATGTTCCTAACTTACCAATTCAATCACATCATATCTTTTCTACCTGTACATTTCTATAATATGCACCAATAAATCTGCCTCCATTTTGGATTCGCAGACCATAATAAACAGGCATTTCTCATCAGGATGACCTACAGCTACATAACTATAATCATCGCATTGGCCAGTTCGATAATCCAATTGCTTTAATGCTTCTGCTTTGGAACATATTAAGTAAACCATCATCAAATTATAAAGTTTTGAAAAGGATTTTTAAACCTTATATTTATTTCTACCTTCGATTAATATTTAACGATACGCAAACCATTAAAATAAAATATATGAAAGTAACGGTTGTTGGCGCAGGCGCAGTTGGTGCCACTTGTGCAGATAATATTGCCCGCAAAGAATTAGCGAACGAACTTGTCCTGTTAGATATTAAAGAGGGTTTTGCCGAAGGCAAAGCGATCGACATGATGCAAACCGCAACCCTTTTGGGTTTCGACACTAAAATTACCGGCGTAACCGGCGATTACAGTAAAACTGCTGGTTCTGATGTGGTGGTAATTACCTCAGGCTTGCCCCGCAAACCAGGGATGACACGAGAAGAACTGATCGGCATTAATGCTGGTATTGTTAAAGGTGTTGCCGAAAATATTTTAAAATACTCTCCAGAAGCCATCTTCATCGTGATCAGTAACCCAATGGATACGATGACTTATTTAGCCTTAAAATCGTTAGGCCTACCTAAAAACCGCATTATCGGCATGGGTGGAACGTTAGATAGCTCCCGTTTTAAATTTTATTTATCGCAAGCTTTAAATTGCAACCCTAACGATTTACAGGGCTTTGTAATTGGCGGCCACGGTGATACTACCATGATTCCTTTAACTCGCCTAGCTACATACCAAAGTTTACCGGTTAGTAATTTATTGGACAAAGCCACCCTTGATAAAGTTGCAGCCGACACCATGGTTGGTGGCGCTACTTTAACAGGCTTAATCGGCACTTCGGCCTGGTATGCACCAGGTGCTGCAGGTGCTGCATTGGTTGAAGCGATTTTACGTGATGAGAAAAAACTGTTTACCTGCTGCGTTTCTCTTGAAGGAGAATACGGACAGGAAGATATATGTTTAGGTGTGCCCGTAATTATTGGTCGTAATGGCTGGGAAAAAATCATCGATTTTAAATTAACCGAAGATGAGCAGGCGGCATTTAACAAAAGTGCCGATGCCGTAAGGAACATGAATAATGTACTGGCAGAAATGAAGTTGGTTTAATACCATTCTGAAGATAAATCTTTAACGAAAGTATTAAATTACTAAATGGGTTTCCTCGGTGCGTCATTCCCAACTCGATTGGGAATCTTAATGCAATAGGCTTTAAGATTCCCGCCTGCGCGAGAATGACGACCGTTCTTTTACTTCCGTGTATTTCGTACTCCACTACCTGAATAGCTAGCCGGTCGTGGCATTTTTTACACTTAAATAATTGTCACCCTGAGCGTAGTCGAAGGGCAGTAGACATAAATAAACAATGAAATCAATTTCAATCCCGCTAAAACTGATAAATTTACAAGACGACGGTTTTCATCTTTTGGTGGAAGTTGTTGTTTTTAAGGAAAAACATTTTGCTGTTTTAGATACCGGTGCCTCGCGAAGTGTGTTCGATAAATCGTTGATTGAGCAGCACCTCTCAGAACCCCTTCAGGTATCAGAAGAAATTAATGCAGCCACCCTTTTTACCACCACCACAACTATCCAGGCTACAATTCCTGAGCTAAAAATCGGATCGTTAAAGATCAAAAACTACGAAACCGTGGCTTTCGACCTGCAATCGGTTAGCGAAACCTACCAACAGTTTGGTCACCCACCTATTATGAGTATTATTGGCGGAGATATATTAATGGAATATAAGGCCCACCTATTATGAGTATTATTGGCGGAGATATATTAATGGAATATAAGGC
>NZ_JBFTQI010000964.1:0-1986 GCF_056398925.1 Pedobacter sp. 01T416_2 | reverse complement strand
GAAATCAAGTCCCATCAAAATTTTAATTGACTTATCATGATTATCGGGAGAAGACTTAGGCGCACACTCTGGAAAGACCAATCAGCAAGCAAGAGGCCCGATAAGTTAATGGTCGGCACAAGTTAAAAGAACGGTCGGGTGAGTCAGGCTTATTGCTTAGGTAAGACCTAAATTGTAGAAAACGCCTGACCGTTCAAGATGGGAAATAAAACCATTGCCTATGGATGCATTGAATAAGACAAAAAAGTATGTATTAAATAAACTGGATTTGAAATCAAGTCCCATCAAAATTTTAATTGACTTATCATGATTATAGGGAGAAGACTTAGGCGCACACTCTGGAAAGACCAATCAGCAAGCAAGAGGCCCGATAAGTTAATGGTCAGCACAAATTAAAAGAACGGTCAGGTGAGTCAGAGCGTTTGCTAAAGGTAAGATCTAAATTGTAGAAAACGCCTGACCGTTTAAGATGGGACTTATAAAACCGTCAGCTATGGATGCACTGAATAAGACAAAAAAGTATGTCTATTTCATCGGGATCGACATATCAAAAGAAACCCTGGATATCGCTGTCATGGTTCGGGGATCTATTTTGGTCCACAATACCATCCCCAATGAACCAAAAGCGATCAAGGACCATATGCTACACCTGAAAGCGTCTTTGAAGTTTACCACCAGAAACGCCGTTGTTGGCATGGAAGATACTGGAATCTATGGCAATTACCTGATCAACAAACTGAAGACGCTTAAAATCGATACTGTCGTCGACTCGCCCCTTCGTATTAAAAATTCTTTGGGTTTAATCCGAGGAAAAACCGATAAAAAAGACGCCGAAAGAATCGCGCTGTACCTCTATAAATCCAGGGATGTATTAAGATTAAGGGTACCAAAGCGGCCGATCATCGAACAATTGGCCGGTTTATCCACTTTAAGAAAGCGCTTACAATCGCTTCATATCGCGATGCGGGTACCCTTAAAAGAGAATACAGGCTTTGTGAAGAAAGGCCTGATCGAACAGAATAACAGGCTTTGCTCCAGGAGTATCGATGCCCTTAGACTGGATATACAGGACGTTGAAGATTCGATCGAGGCGACATGGAAAGCGGATGAAGAAACAAACCGACTGATGACCTTAATGCAGTCAGTGCCCTGTGTCGGGCCCGTGATCGCACTGGAAATCCTTATCTGCACCAACGAATTTAAAAACATAAAGACCATCAGACAGTTCGCATCTTACGCTGGAGTAGCGCCCTTCCCTTATAAATCTGGTACCACGGTCCATAAGAAAACCCGGATATCAAAGATTGCCAATAAAAAAATGAAAGCCCTGCTACATAACTCTGCAGTTCTGGCCAGAAGGTTCATCCCGGATATCAAGGCTTACTATCACCGCAAAATAGACATAGAAGGAAAACACAAAATGTCAGTACTCAATGCAATCCGGTTAAAAATCGCCGCAAGGGTATATGCCTGTGTCAAAAACAATAGATTGTATGAGAAAAAACACGAATACAGACCCACAACCTACATCCCTTGATAAAGAACAAAAGACCATGTTGATACTCGCGCGGACCGACGATTATCAATATGGCTGACCTTCAAAAAGCTTCAGCTTTGGCTTCATAAGCTTATAAGATGAGGGATGAAAAATTCCGTCCCTTTTTAATACCAATAAAGGAGCAATTTTTTCTTTTTTAAAACTTCTCCATAAGCCTGAGCTTCTAAACAAAAATACTGCCGTTTTAAATTTTATCCCAATATTCCCTGTGCTTTTTTGATTACTGCAGCCATATCTATCCCCTTACCCAAAACTCCGGAAAAAAGATCCCCGGTTTCTTTCAACCTGTCGGTGGCATTCGGTGCTTTCGCAAGAAAAAAGGAAATTTATTTCTTGGCAGATTTTTGCATTTAAAAAAATTCCTGCCAGACTTTTAACAGAATCTATTTGAATTGGGCATTGTGCGATCTTTAGTGACAATCGGAGAC
>NZ_JBFTQI010000963.1:0-1986 GCF_056398925.1 Pedobacter sp. 01T416_2 | reverse complement strand
ATCTTACGCCGCTAATGATCCCCGTCAGCAAATTGCAAATAGCTGGCCACGTTCTATCGACGATAACTATGCTGCAAAAGATTGGGGATGGAAACCAGAGTTCGATTTGTCGAAACTGACAATTGATATGTTGAATAATTTAAAAAAATAATATAAAGGTAGAGGGTTGAAAGGTTGAAGGCATAAGGTCTCCTATCTCAAATCTTATATCTCAATACTCGAAAAATGGGAAGAGCATTCGAATTTAGAAAAGAGAGAAAATTTAAGCGTTGGGCCAAAATGGCGGTTCAGTTTACGCGTATTGGTAAAGATATTGTAATGGCAGTTAAGGAATCCGGACCTCATCCAGAAACCAACTCGCGCTTACGTACGGCTATGCAAAATGCGAAAGCGGTAAACATGCCAAAAGATAGGGTAGAGGCAGCTATTAAGCGTGCATCTGATAAATCGATGGCCAATTACGAAGAAATTGTATATGAAGGTTATGCGCCACACGGTGTTGCCGTTTTAATTGAAACTGCTACTGATAATACCAACCGTACCGTAGCAAACGTTCGTAGTTATTTTAACAAAACGGATGGTTCTTTGGGTAAAACCGGATCGTTAGATTTCGTTTTTAACCGCAAATCTGTTTTCCGTTTTGTACCAGCTGAAGGTTTAGACTTAGAAGAGTTAGAATTTGAACTAATTGATGCTGGTTTAGAAGAATTATACGTAGAGGCTGATGAAGAAGGCAACGATATCGCTGTTGCTCAAGGTGCTTTCGAAAACTTTGGATCTTTACAAAAAGCTTTAGAAGAAAAAGGCATAGAGTTAAAGAGTTCAAAATTAGAGCGTATTGCTTTATCTCACCATGAGGTAACGGAAGAGCAGGCAGCTGATGTTTTGAAATTGATCGATAAGTTAGAGGAAGATGATGATGTGCAGGCGGTTTACCATAATATGGCAGAATAATATCAATTAGAATATTTTACAAGAGCTTGAAGATTTTTCTTCAGGCTTTTTTTGTGGTTTTTGTTTTTGAAGAGCAAAATCGGTGCTTATTGGTTACGACGGTCCCGCCATCATTTCAAGTCCTCGGCCTCGTTCCTCAACCTCCGGGCTTTCCATTTTGTCGGGTCTAGGTTACTTAGGTCAACCTAGGTAAATTAAACCTGACAGCAGCGGGCACGAACTCCCGATTTAAGCACTATTTTTATTGTTCTATTGTGTGCTTGCTTGTTTCACAGGTTTTCAATCGGGGTGAGTAAAGCGGATGGCAGGGCTTTTGGAACCGATAAGATACCGAACCTTGCTTTTCTAATTCTTTTACTCCTGATCGTCACCCTGATCCGATAGCTATCGGATTTATTTCAGGGTCTTGCCAGATAGATACTGAAACAAGTTCATTATGACGGATCGTTCTACTATTTCTTATGTGAAAATAGCCAGGTTAACAATTCTGGCTCTGCAAAGGCGCTGTCCCAGCTATTGTGGTTGGCATTTGGGTAAAGGGTAAATTTTACCTCATCTCCAACGGTTTTTAAGCGCTCGGCAATGGCAATCGAAAAAGCCGGATCAACTACATCATCTTTTGCGCCATGGAAAATCCAAAGCGGTATTTTTTGATATTTTTTAATATTGTTGGTGTTATCGCCACCACAGATGGCAATGGCAGCGGTAAATTTGCGGCGTTCTCTTCTTAAAAGCTCATAAGTACCCATTGCCCCCATTGATAAACCGCCCACATACACCTGGTCTTTGTTTATATAAGGTTTATTAAGGAAGTTTTTAACCATGCCTTGTAGCGCATGCATAATTTTGGTTGGTTTGCCACCCTCCACAAAACTGATTCTCCTTTTACCTTTTGCATCTTTCTCAAAATTGGCATTTGCCCAAAAGTCGTTTGATGGGCATTGTGGGAAAACAACAATAGCAGGGAAATTTTTGCGTAAATCATCTTTTAAAAACAATTTTCCACCATGTACCAGTTGACTGGTATTGTCA
>NZ_JBFTQI010000962.1:0-1990 GCF_056398925.1 Pedobacter sp. 01T416_2 | reverse complement strand
GCGTAAACACTGTGTTTAAGGCACAATTTTAAATTTTTAATCTGGAATTAAGGTGAAATCGATTTGACGTTTAGAAAGATCTACTTTTTTCACCCTGATCATCACTTCATCTCCCAACTGGTATTTTTTCTTTTTGCGTTGACCTACAATACAGTAGTTTTTCTCATCAAGCACATAAAAATCATCTGATATGTCCCTTAAACGGATCATGCCCTCACATTTATTCTCTTCTATCTCAACATACATACCCCATTCGGTAACACCCGAAATAATGCCTTTATATTCCGTGCCGATATTGTTTTCTAAGTATTCGGCCTGTTTGTATTTAATAGAAGCACGTTCAGCATCTGCAGCTCTTTTCTCCATTGCCGAAGAATGTACAGAGGCCACTTCGTAAAATTCCATATCAGCAGATTTACCTCCATCTAAATAGGTCTGTAAAAGCCTGTGCGCCATTACATCCGGATAACGGCGGATAGGGGAAGTAAAGTGTGTGTAATATTCAAAAGCCAAACCATAATGACTGGTTTTTTTAGTAGAATAAATCGCTTTTGCCATTGATCTGATGGCCAGCGAAGTTAGAATATTCTGTTCTTTCTTGCCTTCTACATCGGCCATTAAATTGTTTAGTGATTTGGCAATTTCTTTATCGGATTTGGTATTGATTTTATAACCGAAACGTGAAGCAAAGGTTGCGAAAGTATTCAGGGTTTCCATATTTGGCGAATCGTGCACACGATAAACAAAGGTCAGTTTGTCTTTTCCTTTAGTTTTCTTGGCTATAAACTCGGCAACTTTACGGTTGGCCAAAAGCATGTAATCTTCAATCAGTTTATGCGCATCTTTACGCTCTTTTACATAAACACCAATTGGTTTGCCAGATTCATCCAGTTTGAATTTAACTTCAGTACTTTCGAAACTGATTGCCCCGTTTTTGAATTTACGATCGCGAAGGATATAAGCCAATTCGTTCAGTTTCAGGATTTCTGCTGCATAATCACCTTCTTTGTTTTCGATTACTTCCTGAGCCTCTTCATAACTAAATCTTCTGTCAGAATGAATTACTGTTCTGCCATACCATTCTGATTGAATATTGGCCTGCTCATCCAGTTCGAAAACGGCTGCAAAACATAATTTATCTTCATGTGGACGTAATGAACATACACCATTACTCAAACGCTCTGGCAGCATCGGGATCACACGGTCTACCAAATAAACTGAAGTGGCACGGCTGTACGCTTCTTTATCGAGATCGGTTCCCTGGATTACATAATGTGAAACATCGGCAATATGAACACCAATTTCGTGGTTTCCGTTAGGAAGTTTTTGATAAGAGATGGCATCATCGAAATCTTTCGCATCTGCCGGATCTATGGTAAAGGTTAATACCTTTCTAAAATCTTTTCTTTTGGCAATTTCTGCTGCAGGAATTTCTTCAGGAATGGCATTGGCTTCGCGCTCTACCTGAGGGGGGAATTCTAAAGGAAAACCATACTGTGCCAAAATAGCATTCATTTCGGTATTGTTCTCGCCCTGGTTACCCAGTACATGTTTAACAATCCCGATTGGATTTTTTGCACTTTCAGGCCAATCTGAGAGGGTTACCAATACACGCTGACCGTTTTTGGCTTCGTGGGTATCGGCTAAAGGCACAAAAATATCGTGCATCATTTTTTTATCATCAGCAATTACAAATGCAAAACGATCTGATATCTTGATTACACCTGTAAAATCTGATTTTGCTCTTTTAATGATTTCGACAACTTCGCCATCATTTTTACGGCCGCTTTTCTTCGCAAAAACATAAGCTTTTACGGTATCACCGTGCAACGCATTTTTGAGCTTTCGTGGAGCTACAAAAACATCTTTCTCAAATTCATCTTCCGGAACAATATATGCAGATCCATCGGCAGTCATATCAACCGTACCAATAATAAAGTAATATATGCAGATCCATCGGCAGTCATATCAACCGTACCAATAATAAAGT
>NZ_JBFTQI010000961.1:0-1995 GCF_056398925.1 Pedobacter sp. 01T416_2 | reverse complement strand
GTTTTGACTAGAATTTAGTTAGCGATAGTCGTCGGCATATAAACAACATACCATTATATTTATGGTGTTGGTAGGCATTAATGTTTATAATATTTTGGCTGTTAACTCAGAAACAATATTGGAAAAATTGTGGCCTAGTGATTAAATAAGCTGTATTATGGAAGATTACCAAAAAATGGCCACTGTTTTTGAGGCAAAGGGCCACTACATTTCAACATAAGGTGCGCGCTGATCACTCCCTTAAAGTTGTTTTTGGCGGATTTTAAGCGCTTTTACGGTCTACTTTATCTGTTTGGGCTCATCTTCATTCAATAGTGTTTTTTAGCAGTAAGCTAAACCGTGAGATACGCATATGCAACATGCTCAAACGCAATATGGGGTCCAGGCGCTGAAAGCTGCCATGAAAAATGTAATACGTAGCATCTATTAGCTTGGATAGTGGTGCACTGTCTCAGTAATAAGACCCATTTTCYCCATAAAACAACCTATTTTCGGGAAAAAGATGATAGAATCCCATCAAAAAAAAAATTAAAGCCCTATCTTTAAAACCCAAACAGAAACTAGTCGTAATGTACAAGTGCATAATTGTAGATGATGAGCCGCATGCGGTAGCGGGATTGAAGCGGTATATCGACTCGGTTCCCCAGCTGCAATTGGTCAAAAGTTACACCGATCCGCTCAAAGCGCTTATCGAAATCACTGCGGATGAGCCTGTGGATCTGATCCTGATGGATGTGGACATGCCAGGTATTACCGGAATTGAGCTGGCAAAGGAGGTGAGGCAGAAGACTGATAAACTGATCTTTACCACTGCGCACCGTCAGTACGCTTTTGATGCCTACGAGGTTGCGGCGGATGCATTTTTATTGAAACCCTATTCCCTTGGAAAGTTCATTGTTATCTTTAATAAGCTCTTTCCGCAGAAAACCGGCGATGGCGGTGTGACGGCTGCCGATGATTTTATGTTTATCAAAAGCAAGGAAGAAAATCTAAGGCTGATCAAGGTGAATTACAGTGACATTGTTGCAGTGGAAAGCAAAATGAACTATGTGCAGGTACACACCAGGGACAAGAGTTTTCTGACTTATAGCACGCTGGGTGAAATAGCCAAGAAATTGCTACCTAGAGAGGGTTTTCTGCAGTTCCAGAGAAGTTTTATCATTGCGCAGAATTATATCGAATATATTGAGGGGAATACCATCAAGATGGTGACTGGGACAAAGATCACGGTAGGGGACCACTACAAGAAGTATTTTAATGAGTTTGTTGACGATAAGCTCTTCAGGGCGAAGCGTAAAGGTTGAGCGGAGGCCCTGAAGAGWTGCCGTTTATTGGAAGATCACTCCAGAGCCCGTTGCTGTTGTGGTCAGGGTCACTGTAGTAGTATCCGTTGGATTGCTGCCAAAGTTTCTGGGCTGATTTTTAGTTGATCTGAATACAAATACGGTTCTTGTTTTTAGGGTGTTTTTTGGCTGTTTCATAATGTTTTTTTATGAAAACTAGCTCCCTTGGACAGGCCCCGAAAAGGACTGGGATAGTACCTGTACTATCCTACTTATAAAGGAAAATACACATGAAAAAAACTATTTCAACAGGGTTTAAGCCGTACTGGGTACATGTCCTGGTCTGGTCTCTATTTATCTGTTATGAGGTTGTGGCGGTCGGCCTGATGGTGGGGGCTTTTGGGCATCCTGTGAATTATATTTCCCATTACCTGATTACCATCGGGGTATTTTATCTGTCTGCGCTTTTAGTTCTGCCTTTTGCTTTTAAGCTTAAAGCGCATGCGTTCTGGCGCGCGCTGCTCGGTGTGGCCCTGCTTTTTCTAATCTTTCTTTTGGCCAATTATTATATGGATCTGTTGATGATCCATTGGCATTTTGCCAACCGCTCGGAGGATTTTTCGCTTACGTGGGGTTATAGTTCCAAAATTCTTTACCGCTGGATTTATGTGTTCGGTTTTTCGGCGGCATATTTTTTCCTTAAAAACTATCT
>NZ_JBFTQI010000960.1:0-1997 GCF_056398925.1 Pedobacter sp. 01T416_2 | reverse complement strand
GTATACACTTCACAATCCATCGAAGGTATTTTCAGATATTTGAGAGTATGGAAATTGTTTGATCAGGAATGGAAAGTAATTGCCGGAAGCTGTGTGGCCATATAAAAAATAACAGCTGCCAGGTTTAAATCCAGGCAGCTGTTATAACTCAATTAATTCTGGTATGCCGCAGCAAACTCAGCAGCAAAATCTTTAAGCTTAATGTTGCCTAAAACGGGCCTGTTTTTATAATAATCTACAAAAAGTTTATTGCTTCTGATCGCATCGCCCATTTCAACATAGTTTTTGGCTATTTCTTCAGGTAAACCTGCTCCTACCATTCCGTTAAACGCATCTTCATCGCTAAATTCTATCCATGGTAATGCTGGTTTACCGATTGCAGTACCTAATACTTTTGCAACATCAGACGGCGTACTTTCATCATCACTGGCTACATACTGTATGGTTTTGCCTGTAAAATTACTTTCCAATACTTCAGCAGCTACTTCAGCAATGTTACGGGGATGCACCAAAACAAGTTTCGAATCGGCGCCAAAATTAGACCCTAATATGTTTGCATGTTTAACCATATCGATGTTGGCTAAAAAGTTGATATAGAAATAACCAGCACGTAAATGTTTTACATCTACCCCATTTAATGTGGCAAAAATATTTTCTACATCATGTAATCCTGCAATTGGGCCTGTTCCATCCGGCAGATCTGCACCTACGCTACTTAAATTCACTACTTTTTTAACGCCCGACTCTTTTATGGCAGCTGCATAATTTTCGCCGATACCTTTAATATATGCCCTAAATTTTGGTGCCGCAAAATTTGGTGGCACCATGGTGTAAATGGCATCAGCCCCGGTAAAAGCATCCTTTAAAAATCCTGTATCGGTTACACTACCAATTAAAGGTATTGCACCCAGCGATTTAATTTCTTCGGTTCTATCGGTGTTACTGCTAATAATTTTTACTTTATGGCCTTTGGCTACCAGTATTTCGGCAAGGGGTTTAGTAATATTACCTATTGATCCTGTTAATGTTATTTTCATGATTTTTTTGTTTTTAAATATTGAATACAAAGCTATATTTGTACTTACTTTTATACAAGTACTTACCCCAAAGTATGTAACTATGACAGCTGTTAAAGAAAGTTCGACCCGTAATTTTAATAAAGGTGTAGCGCTAACCAGCTGCCCGGTTACATTTGTAATGGAAAAAATTGGTGGTTATTGGAAGCCGATTATTATTTTTCATTTAATGAGTGGCCCAAAACGTTATAGTGAGTTAAAACGTGCGATACCACAGATAACTGAAAAAATGCTTATACAGCACTTAAAGCAATTGCAAAATGATGACCTCGTTCATCGGGATGCACAAGCTGTTGTTCCTCCCGTAGTTACCTATAGCCTCACAAAATCGGGGCAGGATCTTTTTCAGGTGTTAGATTCGATGGTAGATTGGGCCATTAAAAATGGCTCTGTTTAACTATTATACGTACTCATCTGGGCAATTAGAATTACGAACGAATGTATAAATAGTAGCACAAACTAAATGATATGAACCTTTTCGAAGCGAAACGCGGGAACCAACTTGATTACCTGCACAGGCATTGCGCTCCGAAAAGAAAATTAGTCGATAAATAGTCGATATAATTTTTTCATTGATTGGAAATGAGAGGGTGGTTTTTCATCGGAGATTGCAGTCCTGCTGTTCGCTGTAGCCCTCATGCTTCGGGGCTGCCGCTGCCATCAGGTTTACGAACAGCGTAGGTACAAGCTGCAGCCTCAAAATGAATACGGTTTTGGCCATTTAGCCCTGGGTGGGAGCTGTACCCCAATGTCATTAAGTAAGGATAAATCGCAAAAAGATGTCACCCTGAGGCATAATTTATTGTATAAAAATCAATATTAATGAGAAGTGAATTTAAAAGATTAAATCTCCTCAGATTATCGTCATTGCGAGAAGGCTTTTTCAGCCGACGAAGCAATCTTCATGGCAAGGATCACTAG
>NZ_JBFTQI010000959.1:0-1999 GCF_056398925.1 Pedobacter sp. 01T416_2 | reverse complement strand
AAAACTACACGTACCTTTATTAAAAGATTACGTGCTGCAGAAGATAAAAAATCTGCATCTGATTTATTGCCAAAAGTAATCTCTATGTTAGATCGTTTAGCTAAAAAGAATATTATCCACAAAAACAAAGCGGCTAATAACAAATCAAAATTAACGAAATTCGTTAACGGTTTAAAATAAGCCAATTTTTTTACGATATTAGTAAAGGCATCCTAACCAAAAGTTAGGATGCCTTTTTTTGTCTAAAAAAAATGGAAAATTACGAACAGAAACTAGGTATAAAGTTATGGGCCGAAGAAGATCGCCCGCGTGAAAAACTTTTATTACATGGCCGAAGACATTTAACAGATGCCGAACTGATTGCTATTTTAATTGGCTCAGGAAGTAAAAACGAAACCGCTGTAGATTTAAGTAAAAGGATTTTATCGTTTTACGACAACAATTTAACAAAACTGGGAAAAGCTTCTATTCTGGAGCTTTCCAGGTTTAGAGGTATTGGAGAAGCCAAAGCATTAACTATAATTGCCGCTCTGGAGCTTGGTTTGCGGCGGAAGGAAACTGCGGAGGAGGCCATTACCCATGTTACTACTTCTAACGATGTTTATAAATATTTACATCAAACTTTCGCTAATCTCAATCACGAAGAGTTCTGGATATTACTCCTAAACAGGTCTAACCGGGTAATAGGTAAATTTTTGATTAGTAAAGGGGGGCAGGCGGGTACGGTAGCCGATCCGAAAATTATTTTTAAAACAGCTTTAGAAAACAATGCCGCAAATATTGTATTGGCACATAACCATCCTTCCGGAAGTTTAAAACCCAGTGAGAGCGACGATAAATTGACCAGGAATATGGTTGCTTCAGGAAATTTGCTTAGCCTGTATGTGGTCGATCACCTGATTTTTGCCAATAACCGTTACTATAGTTATCGGGATGAAGATTTAATTTAAAAGATATTTGGTTGTTAAAATACAATTAACGTTAAATTAGTATAATAGCGGCTTAAATTAAATATTACTGGCTAGCCAGCATTAATTAAATTGTGTAATTATATTTATGAATACTTTAAAAATCATCCCTGTTTTTCTTTTGTTAACCGTTATGGCATTTGCGCAAAAAACGGCAGTCCCAATTAATATTATTACTTACAATATCCGTTTAAATGTAGCGTCTGATGGTGTTAATGCCTGGCCTAACCGGAAAGATAATGTTAAAGCCCTGGTGAAATTTCATGATGCTGATATTCTTTGTGTACAGGAAGCCTTACCTGAACAGTTTGATGCGCTTTTGGAGAATTCCAATTTCGATGTAGTGGGTGTTGGTCGTGAAGATGGTAAAAGAAAGGGAGAATTTTCTGCTGTTTATTTTGATAAAAACAGGTTCACTAAAAAGGATGGCGGAACTTTTTGGTTGTCAGAAACACCAGATGTTCCATCAAAAGGTTGGGATGCCGCACTTAACCGGGTATGCAGCTGGGTTAAATTGTACGATAAACAGAATAAAAAAGAGTTTATCGTTTTTAACACACATTACGATCATATCGGTGTTCGGGCAAGGATCGAATCAGCTAAATTGCTTAAACGTAAAATTCAGCAGATTGCACCAACGCTACCGGTTGTTTTTACCGGCGACTTAAACGTAACGCCAGAGACAGAAGCCATTGCTACTATAAAATCTTTTCTTATCGATGCGAAAGATGTTTCTGTAGAGCCCCCATATGGCCCGACAGGTACTTTTAATGCTTTTGATTTTAACAGTGACCYGAAAAACAGGATCGACTACATTTTTGTAAACAAAGGATTTAAGGTGCAGAAATTCGCTGTATTAACTGATAGTAAGGATAAAAGGTATTATTCTGACCATTTACCTGTTTTTTGCAGACTTTGGTTTTAATAAATGCTGTTAAAATCTCTGTTTCCCTTTCAATTCGAGCTTTTTGGTAACCCATATCATTATCATTATATTTTCGAAACACTGGCATTTATAATTGGTGTTAGGT
>NZ_JBFTQI010000958.1:0-2003 GCF_056398925.1 Pedobacter sp. 01T416_2 | reverse complement strand
CCAAACGATAGTATTCAATTGTTTCCTATAAAAACCGGAACAAGCTACCATGTAGGTTCGGCAAGTTTTACTGCCGATGGTAAAACCATGTACTTCACTTTAACCCGCATCACCGATGAGTTAGAGCGGTTAAAAAAGCAACCAACAACAGTTAATGTAGAAATTTTTAGCAGTATAAAAGCTGCCGATGGTACTTGGGGGAAGCCTGTTTCATTCGCCTATAATGATGTAAACAACTATTCGGTAGGCGATCCTTTTATTACTGCAAATGGAAATAGCCTTTACTTTGTGTCGAACATGCCCGGCGGATTAGGTGGTACAGATATTTATGTCTGCTTAAAAACTGATGCCGGTACATGGGATAAACCAATAAACCTGAAAGAAATAAATACCGAAGGCAATGAACGCAGTCTGGTTTTAGACGGAAAAGATAATTTCTATTTTTCTAGTGATGGCAGAGTTGGGATGGGTGGACTGGATGTTTATCGGGTTTTAAAGGAAAGTGGAAAAATTGGACAGATCGAAAATCTGGGTTATCCTTTTAATTCTCCTCAAGATGATTTTGGCTTTAGTTTAAGCGAAAAAGATTGTGTTGTTTATTTTTCTTCTAACCGTGAAGGTGGTTTGGGTAGTGATGATATTTACACCATTGATCAGAAGATGACCTTGGCTTTTAAATTAGAAGGACGGATTTTGGATAAAAATAACAATCAGCCTATTGCAGGTGCATTGGTAACCTTAGCAAAAGCAAACGGTGCTGTTTTAAAAACGGAAACTGATGAGAATGGCGGTTATAGATTTAATTTAACTAAAGAATCTGAATACAATGTTTCGGCAGAAAAAACAAACTACAGATCTGATGTAGAAAAGCTGGCAACTATTGGCTTAACAACTTCTGGCGTACTTACGCAAAACCTATATTTAGAAGCTGTTGTAATTAACAAAGCAATTAAGCTGGAAAATATCTATTATGATTTCGATAAATGGAACATCCGCCCGGATGCTGCAGCAGAGTTGGATAAACTGGTTAAAATCATGGCTGATAATCCGACTATCTGGATCGAATTAGGTTCGCATACCGATAGCAGGGGCAAGGATGCTTACAACCTGAACCTATCACAAAAAAGGGCTGAGTCTGCTGTAGAGTATATCATCTCGAGGGGTATCGATAAAAACCGCATTACTGCTCATGGATATGGCGAAACACAGCTGTTAAACAAATGTAGCAACGGGGTAGAATGTAGCGAAGAAGAACACCAGTTAAACAGAAGAACAGAATTCAAAATCGTAAAACAATAAGCACAATTAAGATTTACGAAATATTTTATTTTTTTACCTGCCTCCGATGAAAATCGGGGGCATTTTTGTTTTCGGTAATCCATGGCTAGTGCTCCACCAGCTACATAAAATATAAATGTGTGTCAGTCTGAGCGTAGTCGAAGACCTTCTTTGCGATATAAATATATGGCCATATGAGCTTATATTTTCTTAAATGCCTTATATGGTTAAATATGTCCGCGTTGCGGCCCACACAACTCGCACATGCTTGGTGTCCTCACCAGCCATCAATCGTTTAATTCCTGCGCTGCGTCATTCCTATCATGTAAGTTCCTATGGATCAACCTAAGGGATTGGGAGCCTAATTTCGTGCTTTTCCGTGTTTCCGTGGCAAATCCTTCGAGCAAACTCAGCATAATAAAGTGTAGTGTATTAAACTAATTTTATTAGTATTTTGTTTAAAGTTAATCGATTTTAATTTTCTTTAAAACTAAAAATATTAGTATTTTTGATCTCAATCATCCTTATAATACGAGAATGGATAAAGAAAGGCAGATTATTCATATGGATCAGGATGCATTTTTTGTATCGGTAGAAATCAGAAAAAATCCCAAGTTATTGGGTAAACCCGTAATTATCGGCGGCGGCGGCGATAGGGGTGTGGTAGCCTCTTGCAGCTACGAAGCACGCCAGTACGGCATACATTCTGCAATGCCCGGTAGAAC
>NZ_JBFTQI010000957.1:0-2003 GCF_056398925.1 Pedobacter sp. 01T416_2 | reverse complement strand
GTCGTCTGTTCAGCTGGTTAATCGTTTGATTTCTGGAGAAGCAGAAATAGAGCAGGAAAAAATCAGGAAAGGAAATTTACAGGAATGGGAATGGCAGCAGTTACACAGTAAAATTGGCCGTTTAACCGAAGCTCCCCTATTAATTGATGATACGCCTGCACTAAACATTTTTGAGTTCAGGGCAAAATGCAGAAGATTAAA
Source organism: Pedobacter sp. 01T416_2 (assembly GCF_056398925.1). NCBI lineage: Bacteria > Pseudomonadati > Bacteroidota > Sphingobacteriia > Sphingobacteriales > Sphingobacteriaceae > Pedobacter > Pedobacter sp. 01T416_2. The sequence continues at coordinate 1,802 of NZ_JBFTQI010000957.1, read as the reverse complement.
ATCACAATACGATATTCAATTGGTAATTGTCGATTACTTGCAGTTAATGCATGGTAAAGGCGAAGGAAAAGGTGGTGGTAACCGTGAGCAGGAAATTGGTAGTATATCGAGAGCGCTAAAATCGGTTGCAAAAGAACTTGATGTTCCGGTGCTCGCACTATCGCAGTTAAGTCGTGCGGTAGAGAGTAGACCAGGTTTACAGGGAAAACGGCCAATGTTATCCGATTTACGTGAGTCGGGCTCAATTGAGCAGGATGCGGATATGGTATTATTCTTGTACCGCCCTGAATATTACGGCATTACCGAGGATGAGCAAGGAAGATCGCAAGCGGGTATTGGTGAGGTTATCATTGCAAAACACCGTAACGGTGAAACTGGAATTGTACCACTTAAATTCGTGGGTAAATTTGTGAAGTTTACGGATTTGGAAGAAGACTTTAATGCGCCGCCAAGTTCATTTGCGGCTGATCCTTCAGCTGGTATGTACCCATCACAGGATTTTGAAAAACAGAGCAACGTGATTATCCGTCCTTCAAAAATGGACGACTATAATGATGATGATCCACCGTTTTAGGAATTGGCAATGACTATCAGTTAATCTTAGTAAAAATTATTCTACTTTATAGTAGAAGATTTTAGCTTTTTTGAAGTGCTTTACGCGTTAATCTTTTTTACCTTCTACTTCTGCTAACATTGACAGACCAAATAGAAAAATCGTCATTGCGAGGAGGCTTTTTCAGCCCTCGAAGCAATCTTTATGGCAAGGATCACTAGCGTGAAAGATTGCTTTGTCGTTCCTTGTCGCAATGACGATTCCTCACATCCTATCAAAAAAACTACTGTCATTTATAATTTATGCAATAAATTATCCCTAAGCATGACAAAAAAGGATTTCAGATGCAATAAAGTGTAAAAACTATAGGCACTGGCACGGAAAACCGACCTAGTAGCAGAGAACCACCCAATCTAAACCCGATAAAACGAATGCTCCCGATTTAAGCACTGTATATTTTATTTTTTATTGTGTGCTTGCTTGTTTCACAGGTTTCGTCGGAGCAGCAGTGATAGCGGGACTGCATTAGCCCAAAGTTTACTGCCTTTGCTTTCCAAATTTTAACAATTTTTCTATAAACTCGATATTGATATTTATCTTATACTAAAATAAATATCCAATTAATATACCTGCCAATACAATAACAGGTGGACTAACTTTAGTAAAATTTAACAACAAAAATGTAGCGACCATAATCCCTAAAAATATCCAGTTAAAGCCCATTGGTATTAAGAGTAGCACAAAAGCAGCAATAATAAATCCAACGCTAACAGCATTGATTCCTGAAAGGCTATGACGGATCCGTGAGATCTTTTTCAGATCGTCCCAAAACGGTACAATAAATAAAACGAGGATTAGTCCGGGTAAGTTGATGCCGATAACCCCAATCAATCCTCCTAAAATTTGGCCCCATAATCCGTAACCAAAATTCTTCATGCTTAATGCGCCTAAGTAGCTCGTAAAAGAAAATGTTGGACCAGGTAAGGCCTGCTGTAATGCAAAACCTGATAAAAATCCAGATGAAGGCAAATAATGTTTCATCTCTACAAACTCGGTAAACATCAAAGGAACAAGCACTTGTCCGCCCCCAAAAACCAATATTCCGTTACGATAAAAGTTTTCGAGCAAACGAATCGGTAAACTAAAGGGCGATGTTCTGTTTATAATTGCACCTACCAAGGCAAATAAAAGTAAAGCACCTAGAAAGTAGACCAGTTTTTTAGGATTGATATTTGAAAAAAGTTTAACC
>NZ_JBFTQI010000956.1:0-2010 GCF_056398925.1 Pedobacter sp. 01T416_2 | reverse complement strand
GAATAAACTAACCGAACGTTACCATTCGGCTGATAAAAAACTCCAATTAAAGCACCTGAGCGACGATTGTAAGCGCTTGCTGAAAAATGCCGATCAGATTATAGCAGTAAACATTATAGAAGATCCTACTTATCGGGTGGCCACCGAAAAATAATTGATTTTAACCTTTCTGTTTTATGATATAAATACCACTATATCCAAGCTAATGCTATAATATATAATATGGTAAAGGACTATCCTCACGCCTAAACAATCATTGTCGGTTTAATCTTTACTTCTTGATCTGTATTTTATGTTTTTACTAAAACGTTTAAGTGCTTTAAGAAAATAGCAACATAAAATTGTTCGATTTATTGTTATTGCTGACTAAAAATATCCTTATAGACTGTTTTATAGGATGTTAATTTTTTAAGATATTCTGATAATATTTATTTTTTTACCTGTCTGACTGACAATTATTTTAATAGAATTAAATATTATTGTGGTATTTTATAAAAATTTCATAAAAATGACAATTTGTTATTAAAACGTTTTAGTATAGTATATATTTGATTTAACCAAATACTAAATTTTATGAGAACCCTTAACTATTACTACCGAAGTACCTGTCTCTTTAACCTAGGACATACTATGCCGTTTCCGAAAAAATAAGTTTTAGAAATCATTTTTTTACCAATTAAAGATCCATTAACTATGCGATACTTATGGGCGTGCCTTGTTTTTTTTGCCGCGTTTACATTAAACGTTTTACCGACTTTTGCAACGGGTGAAAAACTTCATAAAGGCCTAACAATTAATTGCTTGATTCTTCAGGATACGACAAAAATCAAGATCGTAACACCGAAAGATTCATTACGAAAAGACAGTTTAGATCAGATCAAGCAGAAAACACTTTACGATAAGTTATCTGGCGGTGTAAAAAAAGACACCAGAGATCTATCACTATTCCCTGCCGTTTCATTACAACAAAACTTAAAGGGCAATTTTGCTGGTCTGTATATTCAGGAGCCATCTGGTGAGCCTGGGTCTATTCAGAACATGTTTATTAGAGGGGCTGCAATGCCACTATTATCTAAAAAGGATTTGTACGATGCTCAGCCTCTGGTGGTTCTCGACGGAATCCCTTTGGTACGGGAGCATCCTTTTGCTTTTGATATACAGCAATTCGATTTTAATAGAATCGGTCCTGCAACTAATTTATTGGCCGGTATCGATCTGAATAATATTACATCGGTAGAGGTACTTAAAGATTTAGGTTCTACTTCTGTTTATGGGCCAAGAGGTGTTAATGGAGTAATTGTTTTAACCTCAAAAACAGCAGTTGGTAAATACCGCGCTATATCTTTCAATTCGTATATAGGCATGGTGCAAAAACCATTTGTAAATACCATCAATGGTAAATACGAAAATGATTTCAGACAGCGGTTTTATGATGTATATACCACAAATGGCAGGTATTCTGATGATGAAGAGTATCCGGTATATTTAAGCGATTCGCTAAATAATGTGTATAGTGGAAAATCAGACTGGACAGATTTATACTACAAAAATGCGCTGGTATATGGCATTAATTTCTCACTTGCCGGTGGTACTGACAGGGCGAATTTTAGGTTTGCATTAGGTAATACCAAAAGTGAAGGCGTAGCAGATCAAACGGGTATCGACCGTTATAGCGCCACTTTCAATATCAATATGAAGCCAACCAAATGGTTGTTGTTCTCGACTATGATTAATGCGAACCGTTTAAACCGCGACAGAAATAAAACCTTGCGCGACCGATTTGCACAACTTAATTATTTTCCTGATTTAAGCGCGCCTCTACCTCCAAATAAAGATTTCTATGGTTCATACCTGCAAGAATATAAGAAAGGTTTTGATGATAACAAAACAAACTCTATTCAGGGCTATGCCAAATTAGAAGGAACTTTTGGCAAATTTAAAGTGGTATCATCTTTTAATGCCGATTACAGTGAGGGGTATAGAGATGTTTTCGGGTATAGAGATGTTTTC
>NZ_JBFTQI010000955.1:0-2011 GCF_056398925.1 Pedobacter sp. 01T416_2 | reverse complement strand
ATTGTGAAATGGGCCTGGGATTTTGGCGATGGAAGTACCCCTTCTACTGAACAGCACCCCATCCATCAATACAGTGCTACTGGTTCTTATACTATTACGCTAACAACCGAAAGTGATAAAGGATGTGTGAGTGTAGTGAAAAGTAAAATTGTAACCGTAATTGATCCACAATCTGCTGATTTCGAACTGCCTGATTTTTGTTTGAATGATGGTGTAGCTAGATTTAAGAACACCTCCAAAAATGCTGATGGAAGTACAACCGGATTAACTTTTGTATGGAAATATACCGATCAAAACAATAATGTAATAGCCACTACAACGGATGTCGATGGCGCTTTTACGCCTGCTGCCACGGGTAATTATAATGTGCTCTTGACGGTGAAAAATCAGGATGGTTGTGAGTCATTCGCATCAAAGCCATTTACGGTTAATGGTGATGTTAAAGCAGTGGATTTCGAAATTATCAACGACCATAGCTGCGTGAGTGAGGACATCATGATTAAAAATAAATCTACTGTATTTACGGGTAATATTACAAAAATTGAGATATATAGAGATTTTGGTAAAGAAACTTCCATTTATAAAACAATCCCTTATCCGGATGATAACGAAATTTTTGTTCTTAAGTACGACAGTTTTGGTGGCACCGCAGATCGGACATTCAACATCAGGCTTGTGGCTTATTCGGGAGAAAACTGCTCAAAATATTCAGATCAAACACTTACATTAAAACCAGTGCCTCAATTGGTGTTTGAGGAGATGACTCCGGTTTGCGAGGCTGATGGCACCGTTTTAAYTACGCAGGCTAAACAAAAAGTTGGAGAAGAAATGAATGGAATGCCAGGCGTATATAGTGGCGACGGCATAAAAGCAGACGGTACCTTTAATCCTAAAATTGCCGGACTTGGACCACATCTCATCACTTATACATTTACGGGAGATAATGGTTGCCCTAGTTCTATAACGAATACGATTGAGGTGTACAAATCGCCTGTTGCAAATGCAGGTACATTGGTTTATATCCTGGCAGGTGGACAGATCGAGATCCCTGCAACAGCTGAAGGCACTAATTTGAAATATAATTGGTCGCCTGCAACAGGTTTGAACAAAACGGATATATTAAATCCGATTGCATCGCCAGATAATGATACAGAATATACGCTTACAGCAACCACACAGCCTGACGGATGCGCCACAACATCAACAGTGTTGGTAAAAGTTTTGCAAGTATTAAATCCACCTAATACCTTTACGCCAAATGGCGATAATGTAAACGATACCTGGATCATTAAATATTTAGAATCTTATCCAAATGCTACCGTCGAAATTTTTAATAGAAATGGAAATAGGGTATTTTTTAGCACTGGATATAAAATTCCTTTTGATGGGAATTACCAAAATGAACCGCTTCCGGTAGGTGTTTATTATTATATCATTAACCCRCGTAACGGACGAAAAACAATAACAGGACCGCTCACTATAATCAGATAAATTGAAGAAGCTCATCATCATATTTGTACTTTTTGCAACATTTAAGGGTTTTGCACAACAAAAGCCACAGTATACCCAATACATTTTTAATCAGTATCTGCTAAATCCGGCGCTCTCAGGAATTGAAAATTACCTCGATTTTAAAGCTGGTTACCGTAAACAATGGTCGGGGATTACCGATGCGCCTCAAACTTCATTTGTATCGGCACATTGGGCGCTGGGAGATAATCAATTGTGGAGTAATGCGCTCACCTCTTTCCCTGAGCAAACAGGTAATCCGATGGACCGTAATTATATGCAAAACTACATGTCGTCGCCGTCGCATCATGGAATGGGGGTAACGGCCGTATTGGATAAAACTGGCCCCATAAAAAGGTTGGATGCCAATGTTACCTATGCTTATCATTTACAGCTAAGTAATAATTTCAATTTATCGGCAGGTGTTGCTGCAGGTATTTCGAGTATCTCGTTAGATGTAAATGCACTTACTTTCGACACACCGGTAGATCCGATTATGAAC
>NZ_JBFTQI010000954.1:0-2013 GCF_056398925.1 Pedobacter sp. 01T416_2 | reverse complement strand
GGACAATTGGTTCAGGCTGGTCAATCTTTATTCTCTATCGTGAATGACGGAAGCATTTATGTAACGGCAAACTTTAAAGAAACTCAATTGGAGAAAATTAAAGAAGGTTCTAAAGTAGAAATTGAGGTTGATGCTTATCCAGACGAAAAAATTGAAGGCGAAGTATATAATTTCTCTCCAATTACTGGTGCAAAAGGATCTTTATTGCCTCCTGATAATGCTACTGGTAACTTTGTTAAAGTAGTTCAGCGTGTTCCGGTAAAAATCAAAATCCATCCATCAAAAGAACTGTTGGCTAAGTTGCGCCCAGGAATGRGCGTTAAAGCATCAGTATCTACTAAATAATAATTAAAATGGCCGAAGTAGGTTTAAAAAAGTGGATTATTACATTTACGGTAATCACAGCTTCATTATTGGAGCTGATTGATACGACTATCGTAAACGTGGCAATTCCACAAATACAGGGAAACCTGGGCGCTACCCTAGAGGATGTGGCCTGGCTTTCTACAGGCTATGCGGTAGCGAATGTTATCGTGTTGCCAATGTCGGGCTGGTTAGGTAACCGATTCGGCAGGAAAAATTACTTTCTTACCTCCATCATCGTTTTTACACTCGTTTCCTTTTTGTGTGGAAATGCCACTTCATTGAATGAACTTATTTTATTTAGGATCATTCAGGGTTTGGCCGGCGGTGGTTTAATATCAACAGCGCAAGCTATTTTAATAGAAACCTGGCCACGTGAAGATGTGGGTATCGCAACTGCCTTATTTGGTTTAGGAGCTGTAGTTGGGCCAACTGTTGGGCCAACCATTGGTGGATATATTCTGGAAATCAGTTCATGGCCCTGGATCTTTTATGTGAATATTCCCGTCGGAATTCTCGCGGCCTACTGTACGTACACCTTTGTTCGGGCAACCCCGAAATCAGGGCAGGGGCAACCTGTCGATTGGTGGGGTATCGCATTATTGGCTATTGCAGTAGGTAGTTTACAAACATTATTAGAAAAAGGGGAGAGCGAAGATTGGTTTGCTACACCATACATTACCGCATTGGCCGTGGCCTCGGTATTTGGCTTACTGTTATTTATATGGCGAGAAATGACCACCGACCACCCGATTGTGAACTTTAAAATTATGAGACACAGAAGTTTCTCTGTGGGGATGTTTACCTCATTTATTTTGGGTTTCGGGTTATACGGGTCAGTGTTTGTATTTCCGGTATTCTGTCAGAATTTGTTAGGATTTTCACCTTTGCAAACCGGAGAAATCTTGTTCCCAGGTGGATTATGTACCATTGTAATGATGCCGTTTATTGGTATTATGCTTAAAAAAGGTGTTCCGGCACAAATTATGGCCACCTTTGGTATGTTGGCATTCTTCATTTTCTGTTGGATGTTGAGTAATTCGACTTTACAATCAGGAACTGGCGATTTCTTCTGGCCGCTGGTAATCAGGGGTGTAGGTATGGCCTTATTGTTTGTCCCTTTAACCACACTTGCCATCCAGGATTTAAAAGGACCAGAAATCGGTCAGGGATCAGGTTTGAACAATATGATGCGCCAATTGGGCGGCTCATTCGGTATCGCAGCTTTAACTACATTAATTCACGTCCGTTCGGGTTTCCACAGAAGTGTTTTATTGGCAAATGTGAACGATTATAACCAACCATTTGTGGATCGTTTTAACGGATTGATTAAAGGTTTTATGGCAAAAGGACAAACCTTGTTTGATGCCAAAATTATGGCAGCAAAAGCGATGGAAGGAATTGTAACCAGGCAAACAATGTTACTTACCTATGACGATGCCTATTGGGTTGCTGGATTAATCATGTTGTTCTCCATCCCACTACTTTATCTTCAAAAGTTTAAGAAAAATGCAAATATTCCTGCCGATGTGCACTAAAATTTGCAAAGAAATGCCGTAAAAAATGGCAAAAAACAAAAACAGCCGGTGTATTTTATTACATCGGCTGTTTTAACCCAAAAAATTAACAATCAATGCAATGCCCTTAAAC
>NZ_JBFTQI010000953.1:0-2018 GCF_056398925.1 Pedobacter sp. 01T416_2 | reverse complement strand
TCCACATTTAGTCTTAATGTAGTGCTCAACGTTCCGAACTGGGTTTCTCTATTGGTGGGCACCAATTTAAACTGACCGAGGTTAAAGCTGCCCAAAAAACCGATATTGAATTTTGATGAAAAATCATATTGATACAGCAATTGAGCATCGGCAAAATTTGGGCTATAACTCCCCTTTTCATCTTGTTTAATCAGTACACTCGAGTTGTTTTTATAGCGTAAACCAGCCAAAAGGAAGCTGTTTTTGAATATCTTTTTGGTTGTTAATGAGGTATTTAAAAGGCTGGTACTAAAAATGGTTTGATTACTATCCGGTTTATCGTATCTAATATCTAAGATTGAAGAAAGTTTATCGCCGTATTTCGCTTCAAAGCCACCTGCAGAGAATTTTGCTTTACTCACCAGGTCTGAATTGATAAAACTTAGTCCCTCCTGTTGCCCATTGCGGATCAAAACAGGTCGGTTAATTTCTACATCATTGATGTAAATCAGATTTTCATCGAAGTTACCTCCCCTAACGCTATACTGGGCACTTAATTCGTTGTTTGTAGATACACCTGGCAGGGTTTTGAGCATGGTTTCAAAATTGCCAGAAACCAATGGCATTGAAGAAACATCGGCAATATTAATAGTGGTGGTGTTACTTAACTGGTTCTGTTTATTGGTGATATTAACCTGTTCTAATTCATTAATATTGGCAATTAAACTTACCTGTTTGATAATCCGAGCCCCCGAGCGCTCACTAAATTTTACGGTTTGTGGCTGATAGCCCAAAAGCGAATATTTAATGCTAAACGTTTTTGATTTTGAATAAATGGTATATACACCAAATTCATCAGTAACAGTTGATTGTGCCTGTCCTAAAACGATTACCGTAACCTGTGCTAAAGGTAACTTTTCATCGCTATAAACTATTCCTGAAACTCTAACTAAAGGCTGCGCCACAGCAAAACTGCAACCAGCAATTAAAAGGAGAAGGGTTAGCCGAAATTTGAGCATTTTTAGTATCAAGACAAAAGTATCAGGTATTAAGACTGTATGCGCCCCATCCTAAAAACAATTTAGCAATAAAACATTTAACAATTTAAATATTTATCGCGCTAGTTGTCAAGCTTTTCATTTTAGATATGGTTTCCGTTGGATTATCTGTTGCGAAAATTGCATTTCCGGCCACAAAAGCATTGGCACCTGCTGATACTAATGTAGCAATATTTTGCAAACCAACACCACCATCGATTTCAATTATTAGGTCTTCATTTACCCCTTGAATCAAGGCCTTTAAATCCTTTATTTTCTTGTAGGTATTATGGATAAAAGCTTGTCCACCGAAACCGGGATTAACCGACATAATGAGTACCAGATCARGATCTTCAATTACATCCTGCAACAAGGTTACCGGAGTATGCGGGTTTAAAGCCACACCAGCCTTGCAGCCTGATGCTTTGATTAACTGAATGGTTCTATGCAGGTGTGTGCAGGCTTCGTAATGTACCGTGATTCTATCCGCTCCTGCTTTAGCGAAATCCTGAGCATATTTATCCGGCTCAACAATCATTAAATGTACATCTAAAGGTTTGGTCGCATGTTTTTTTACAGCAGCCATGATGGGGAAACCAAAAGAAATATTTGGAACGAAAACACCATCCATCACATCAACGTGGAACCAATCGGCCTCGCTGTGGTTAATCATTTCAATATCTCGCTGTAAATTGCCGAAATCGGCAGAAAGTATGGATGGGGCAATGATGTATTTCATTTTATTTAGCTTTTCGTCATTGCGAGGCACTAAGCAATCTAATACGACTGCGGTGCCAAAAAAGATGCTTTCTGCCTTGCAATGAGGATTTGTTTATACGGTTTTTCTAAAAATGCAAGTTACGAAAGAAGTCCGAAAGTTTTTAAGTTAGAAATAAAGRTGCTGAAATAAATTCAGCATGACGAAACGCATTAGGTCAATTTAAAATAAAAAACCCTTCCAGTTTTTAACCGGAAGGGTTTTTTATATCTCCTGACTCGGAC
>NZ_JBFTQI010000952.1:0-2019 GCF_056398925.1 Pedobacter sp. 01T416_2 | reverse complement strand
CATCAATGCAATGCCCATATAAATAGGTTGCACGCTATGTGCTTTAAATAAAGCATGGTTTAATACCGATTCGGTAACAAGCTTAACCGGTACAAGTAAAGTATTCATTGCCCGCATTCTTACATACACTTCGCCAATTGGAGTTTTTACCTGCTTTAAGGGAAATACATAGCCGGTACCCAGAATGTTATCATTTTGTTTCAGGTTGAACATGCCAGCGCTTACCTGGTTTATCATCCCTCGTTCATCCCGATAAAATACGGTAATAGAATCGATGTTTGCATAATCGATAAATAGATAGGGAGTGGTTTGGTTGTTATTTTTAAAACGGAGCTTCATCCACCATACTTTACCGCTGGTGCCACCGTTAAAAATTGCCGACTTGCCTTTTGAAAAACATTCTGGCTTAAATTGCGCTACCTTTTCAAAAGATGTTGTTTCGAGCGTGTCCTGCCAAAAGTATCCTGCTTTGCCAATGTTAACAAAAGTTTGTTTCTCCACCCGGATCACCGGTTGAGCTACGCAAAGACTGCTTTTTATCAAAAAAGCAATAAGAATAAAAATGGTCTTCATGAATTAAACCAATGTAAAAAAGCTGGGATGACTTATTACAGAGGAGAAATTATAGCTTTATAATAGAAATTCCAAATTTTATCTGAAAAAGAACATCATGTTAATGGTTTGGCATTCGCTTCAAATTTGTATTTTAGACCAAGCTCAAAATTATATGCACCAGCTGATTATACAATACGCTTTCTTGCTTGCAATTATTCTGTTTGTGGTAATGCTCGCACAAAAAATCCGTGTGGCATATCCTATTTTATTGGTAATTGCAGGTTTAGCCTTAAGTTTTTTACCAGTACTTCGTAATATTGAGATTGAACCAGAACTCATTTTTGTAATCTTTTTACCTCCATTGTTGTATGAAGCTGCTTGGAATACTTCATGGAAAGATTTCTGGAAGTGGCGTAGGGTAATCAGCAGTTTTGCTTTTCCAATTGTTATTCTTACCTCTAGTATTGTTGCGCTGATTTCCCAAAGCCTTATTCCGGGTTTTACATGGGCCCTGGGTTTTTTGTTGGGGGGTATTATTTCTCCGCCAGATGCGGTATCAGCATCAGCAATACTTAAAAATGTTAAAGTGCCTAAAAGGCTCACCACAATATTGGAAGGCGAAAGTTTACTAAACGATGCATCCAGTTTAGTGGTGTTCCGCTTTGCTTTAGCCGCAGTAATGACCGGAAGTTTCGTGTTTAGTAAAGCTGCTGGTAATTTTGTAATTGTTATTGTAATGGGAATTTTGGTCGGAATTGCAGTAGCCTTAGTTTTTTATGCTTTGCACAGATGGTTGCCAACCACTACAAATATTGATATTATCCTTACTTTTTTAACGCCATATGTAATGTACATAACCGCAGAGGAGTTTGGGTTTTCTGGTGTGTTGGCTGTAGTAAGTGGTGGTTTGTTTCTTTCGGCCCGCAGAGACCAGATTCTTACTCACCGTAGCAGGTTACAGGGTATAAATGTTTGGGAAGCGGTAGCTTTTGTGCTGAATGGCTTTGTTTTCTTGTTAATTGGTTTAGAGTTTCCGGTAATTATTCGTGGTTTGGGCAACGATGGGCTTTTACCAGCCATCCGTTACAGTGCCATTATTTGCGCGGTTTTAATTGTTACGAGGTTAGCAAGTACCTATGGTGCTTTATACTTTACGCGTTTCATTAGTCGTTATATTACCACTGCCGATCCCAATCCAAGCATGAAGGCACCCTTACTTTTTGGCTGGGCAGGAATGAGAGGAGTGGTTTCTTTGGCTGCAGCGCTTTCTATTCCGGTCGCATTAAAATCAGGTGAAGCTTTTCCTCAGCGTAACTTAATCTTGTTTATCACTTTTAGTGTAATATTGGTCACTTTAGTTTTGCAAGGTTTAACCTTGCCCGCATTGATAAAATGGGTGGATATGCCCGATCCGGATTATACTGTTCCTTTCGAGCAACAAAAACAAATGGTGAGAAAGAAATT
>NZ_JBFTQI010000951.1:0-2030 GCF_056398925.1 Pedobacter sp. 01T416_2 | reverse complement strand
GACCGGAGATTAGTGGTATAAAAATTTCCTTCTTTGGTTAATACCTCAGCATGGCTAATGGTAATTTTGGTACCTGCCGCACCTTTGGCTTTTAACATTACCCAGCCCACTAAGTTCTGTCCAAAATCAACCACGGTTTCACCTTTTGGGGTTTTAAATATTTTTAAGGCTTTAAACGTTTCATGTTTGGTCACCTGCGGTCCGCTCATCCCAACCAGCTTTTCCGGGCCCTTGGCGAGTTCCTGCACAGGTTTCCAGTAAGTGTTTTCTTTAAAACCAATATTATTCCAGCCTTGGAGCTCTAAACGGGCATCGTAGGTTTCTCCGTCATAAATATTGGAAGCAAGTATTGGCCCATAACCTGTTCTCCAACTGTTATCGCTTATAATGGTTTCTGTGGTTCCATCAGCATATTCCAATTCCAGTTGCAGCAATAAAGCCCTGGTATCGCCATAAAATTGTTTTTGATTATTAAACCCGATACGTCCCTTGTACCAGCCATCGCCTAGTGAAACGCCAATTACATTGGCCCCTTTCTTTAGCGATTGCTTAACATCGTAAACCTGGTATTGAATATGATCTTTATAACTTGTCCACCCTGGTGCAAAATAAGTATCGCTAACCCGCCCGCCGTTAATATTGGCCTCATACAAACCCTTGGCAGTAATGTAAGCCATTGCAGATTTTACCTCTTTTTTCAGGTTAAATTCTTTTCTGAATAGTGGACTGGCCAGAGAAGTATCTTCTCCTGCTACTGCGATCCACTTTGCGCTCCAGTCTTCAGGTTTTAAACCTGTTTGAAAGAACTGAACCGGCGACCATGCAGATGTATTTCCGTGGTTATCTTTTACCCTAACCTGCCAGTAATATTTGGTTTTTGACGATAACCCAGGGCCATCATAGGCAATCAATACCGATTGATCATCTTTTACCGCAGCTTTCCACAAAACTTTATCAATATTTGCTGTTGTACCCAGTCTGATTTCGTAATTGCGCTGTTTGGTATTTTTTAAATCCGAAATGATTTTCCAGCTAAATCTGGGTTTTGGATTATCAATACTAAAAGGATTTACTAAATGCTCAACGGTGAAATCTTTTACCGAGATTTTCTGTGCTAAAACATTCGTTGTAAATAAAAGCAATAAGGCAAGGGCAGTTATTGTGCCTGAGGTACGGGAATTCCTGTTCATATTGGTTAGCGTTAATTTTTTAATCTTAACTGTACGATAATCAGAAATATTATTTAACCAACCATCCTGTACTGTTATGAAAAATTAAGCGTTAGCACAACGACAATAATTTAATAAAGCACCACTTATCAACACTAAAAACAACAAGCGAGCAGCAAAAATACGGATTATCGATTCATTAACCGGGCAACGTATTTGCCAATAATATCGAATTCTAAATTTACGGTATCGCCAACTTGAACTTCCTGTAAATTGGTATGTTCGAAGGTATAGGGGATGATAAATACCGAAAACTCGTCTGGCTCAGAATTTACAACAGTTAAGCTGATACCGTTTACACAGGCAGAACCTTTTTCTACGGTTACATTTCCGGCCGAAGCATCATATTTAAAGCGGTACTCCCAGCTACCGTCCAGTGCTTCACGTTTCACGCAAACAGCAGTCTGGTCTACATGGCCCTGCACAATATGACCATCTAAACGGGCATTCATCTGCATGCAGCGCTCAAGGTTAACTTTACTGCCTACTTTTAAACCATCGAGATTGGTTTTGTTTAGCGTTTCATCTATAGCGGTAACGGTATGTGTCCCATCATTTAAGGCTACCACTGTCAGGCACACCCCATTATGGGCTACACTTTGATCGATTTTCAGCTCATGRCTAATTGCAGAAGCTATGGTAAAGTGAATATTGGTATGGTCGTTTTTAATGGCAGTAACTTCGCCGAGTGTTTCTATAATTCCTGTGAACATTTTTTTATTTATTAAAATATCAGGTTAAAACTTAACCTATTTTTCGCTTTATGCTTTTCCGCCCAACTAAGCCATAGCACCATATCCT
>NZ_JBFTQI010000950.1:0-2040 GCF_056398925.1 Pedobacter sp. 01T416_2 | reverse complement strand
ATTTTGGTTAGGATTAATATTCGACACTATTGAAGATACAGATTGAATTCGTTCAATAGTGTCGAATATTAATCCTAACCAAAATAAACCAAATTTTATGACTAAAAACTACTACTACTTCAGAGAGGGGTTACTCCGCTCTACGCTATCTAAAACAATTGAAAAATCTGTTTTGGTGATCCTAACTAACTAGGACTGGCATACAATTATCCAAATCTATTTCTCTTTAAATGATTTTAAATAATGGAAAAAATAACCAATATGGGTAATGATGCGCGCTCCAGATATTGGGGAGCAAAGCAGTTATTACTCGTGATGTATTTAACACTGATTATCTCCGCGCTGTTGATTGATACAGCTGCCGCGCAACAACGGCGAAAAATAACCGGGACGGTAGTTGATGAACAAAAGCAGCTATTAATAGGAGTTACTATTACTGTAAAAGGTACTGGTTCTAAAGTGCAAACTGGCACAAATGGAGAATTTGCTATAGAGGTGCCTGCTGATCGGCAGACACTTACCGTTGCATATGTAGGAATGAAAACTCAGGATGTGAATATTGCCGGCAAAAATACGGTAAACATAACCATGAAATCCAACTCAGATCAATTGGGTGATGTAGTGATTGTAGGGTACGGCGTTCAAAAGAAACAGAGTGTTGTTGGTGCAATTACACAAACCACAAGTGAAGTACTGGAACGAACAGGCGGTGTATCTAGTTTAGGTGCAGCATTAACTGGAAATTTGCCGGGAGTAATCACTACCGCCAGCACTGGAATGCCAGGGGATGAAGATCCTCAGATTCTTATTCGTGGTCGCAGTACCTGGAACAATGCCAGTCCGCTTATTTTAGTAGATGGAGTTGAACGATCGATAAATAACATCGATATCAGCTCTGTGGCCTCAGTATCTGTACTTAAAGATGCTTCAGCCACTGCGGTATTTGGGGTGAAAGGAGCAAACGGCGTAATCTTGATTACCACCAAAAGGGGCCGTGAAGGGAAGGCAGAAATCAGAGCAGCTGCTAATACAGTTGTTAAATCTGCATCTAAATTGCCAGGTAAGCTCGACTCGTATGATATGTTCCAGGTGCGTAACCGAACAATCGAATACGAATTAGCACTCGCTCCAGGCGCCTGGAGTTCATATCTTCCTGAAGCTGTGATGCAAAAATATCGCTCGCCTGCCAATCTTGAAGAAGCTGAGCGTTATCCAAACGTAGACTGGGTAAATACCTTGTTTAGAGATAATGCAATGTCTTACAATGCCAATCTTAATGTAAGCGGTGGAACATCGTTTGTGAAGTATTTTTCTTCTGTTGATTACCTTGATGAAGGAGATTTGTTCAGAAGGTTTGGTAACGATCGCGGTTATAGCGGTGGCTACAGTTTCAAAAGATTGAACGTAAGAAGCAACCTGGATTTTCAATTAACACCATCAACGGTATTCAGAACAAATATCTCAGGTTCAAGAGGTACATCAGAGCGCCCATGGATTGATGTTAACCCTTACAACACCTGGACARCTGCTTATTCTGCAGCACCAAATCTCTATCTCCCTGTTTATTCGGATGGTACATGGGGATATTATAAGCCCAATGAACAACAGAGTTTAAACTCTGTTAGGATTTTGTCTACCAGTGGCCTTCAAACTACTACAACTTCACGTATAACCACAGATTTTACCTTGGATCAAAGCTTAAATTCTCTTGTTAAGGGATTGAGTTTAAAAGGAACGCTTTCTATCGATAATACATTTATCGAAGCTGGTCGTGGGATTGACGACCGGAATAATGGAACACTAAGTAAATACATCGACCCTGAAACAGGAGTAGTAAGTTATTCACAAACCAAAGATGCTGCAACAGAGCTGGAATGGAGGGAAAGTGTAAGATGGGCAAGCCGGGCAGGAGACGTTAACGATGGCGCAACCTACCGCAGAATGTTTTCTCAAGTGCAGGTCAATTATGCCAAAACCATTGCCCAAAAGCATAATTTAACGGCTATGGGGCTTTGGAGCAGAGATAACACAGCTACGGGA
>NZ_JBFTQI010000949.1:0-2045 GCF_056398925.1 Pedobacter sp. 01T416_2 | reverse complement strand
GCCATAATTAATAGCTTGTGGGGCATTAGGATTATAATCTGGTTTTATTTTTGCCTGACTGATATCTACACCATCAATTAATATCTGAACATCATCAAGCCAGAGTTTGCCTGGACCGTAAAGCATAGGAAAAAGATAAATTTTTGTGGCCTCTTTTTGAAGGGGTAACTTTAGGCTATATTGCTTCCAGTCTTGCGTTCCGTATATCCTATTTGCTAGTAGATTGGTAAATTGTAACTTATCATTATCCTCATCATCAATTCTAAATGGAAAATCTGCATGTCCGGTAACATGCTCTAATTTTAGATAAAATTTGATTTCTACTTCCTTCCCTTCAAATTTTGAAGGTATAATTAAATTAGACATGGCATAATTGGATTCTACATCTTTGGCGATATTTTCTATCAACAAGGAATATTTACCTGTATATTTTTGGGTTGAATCGATTTCGACCTTATATCCACT
Organism: Pedobacter sp. 01T416_2; assembly: GCF_056398925.1. Lineage (NCBI taxonomy): Bacteria > Pseudomonadati > Bacteroidota > Sphingobacteriia > Sphingobacteriales > Sphingobacteriaceae > Pedobacter > Pedobacter sp. 01T416_2. The sequence goes on along the minus strand of NZ_JBFTQI010000949.1, from coordinate 1,580 downwards.
TTTGGTTGTACCCGTACTCCAACCAACAGAAGACTTAGACTTGGGAACTGTTTTTTCGAAACCTAAATTATATTCATCCTTAACAGGTTTTAACGAATCTGTTGAAGTTTGGCAAAAAGAAGTAAGTTGATAAAAAACAAAAATTGTGGTGAGAAGGATACGTAGCATATTAGATTAATTTCACTAAAACTAATCAATAGAATAGTAGCTTAATTCTTATTTAACATCTTTTAACTGAAAGTAGAAATTGAAATTGGTTTATTTTTTAACGGTGGGTGGGTTTGGCATCATTGCACCGACCCAGGTTCATAAACGGGATGGAAGCGGCATCCTTTGGCTGTAAGCCTGAGCGTAGCCGAAGGCCAGCCAAAGATATAGCGTACAGCCCGAGTAACGAAATAGTTGTATTGACTTTGCTTTTCTAACTTATATCAACCGATCTTTTATCACCAACGTATTGGCTGCAATATCGTGCCAACACTGGTTTTTCTTATTGAGGAAACTGTATAAATAGCCAAAGAAAACAGGAATTACAGATAAGATTTTAGAAAAATTCCTGACTAGAGAAACACAAAAAGAAACCCGGCTTCCCTCTAAATCGGTTACTTTAATATTGAGAAGTTTTTTACCTATAGTGGCCTGACTGGCTGATGCTTCGGCAATGCTACCATAAATGAGTTTAATAATAAATATGGATGGAAATGGGATTAGAAAAGCCATAATCCGCTGATCTTTGCCTTCAATAAAAATATAACTCGTTAAAATGATAATGCTATATATTCCAAAAATAATAAAATGATCAATTACCGATGCCAACAGCCTTTGATCGAAAGCGGCAAAATATTGGGGTGCTGTTTTTTGATAACTAAAACCCAAAAGCTCACGCAATTCGGGAATTGCGTGAGCTTCTTTATAATCGTCCATTCCGGGTTTACGTATAAACGTATTCGCACTGATGTTTAAATCTTTCAGTTCGGTTAAACTATACGGCCCTTGTGGCTTTCCATTAATTACAACTATATATTGATCAGGATTCATTGGATTGGATCAGGATGATGAGATTTTGGGATTGTAAGATCAGCATTTTATAAAAATTTCTTCTACAAGAATCAACCTTACATCCCCCACCTTAAAACCTTCTGCCTTTTTAATATCTGCTTACTTCAAAGTTACTCAATCCGCCATCTAAATTAATAAAGATTTTTTTGGTTGAGGTTTTATAGTTTGAGGTTTCGTAAACACCATCACTCAATTTCTCAAAACCATCGAAATCTTTAGCTGATAAACCTGTTTTGGTTTTAATTCGGCAACCCGAGTTGGTAGGCACCTTAATGTTAACATCGGCAACGCCAGATTTCACAATTACGTCGGTTATTGGCAATAAATCTCCGAATTTAATATCCAAAGCTGCTGCCCCACCATCAAAGCGGAAGGTACGCACTTTGTAATTGGCAAAATCAAAATTTGCTTCGCCAGCTCCGAGTTTCATTAAAATATCCCAGTTGGCTTCTTTATTCAATTTAAAGTTAACATCGTTACCACCATCACCAAAATTCCATTTACTCTTTTTATCATCCATC
>NZ_JBFTQI010000948.1:0-2046 GCF_056398925.1 Pedobacter sp. 01T416_2 | reverse complement strand
TGACGATCCTCAGCGTTTATTCCTCTCCATTCGTCATCCTGAACTTGTTTCAGGATCTTTCCCACTTGTGTATTTTGTAACAATCGATAAAATTGGCTGTCTCAATTAATATTCCTAATTTATGATTATTTTAAAATCCGATTATTTTAGTTCGCACGAACGCCTTACCCTTTTTATCAACGAGAACCATATTAAACGTGAAGATATTTTAGCAATTACGCAGGCTCCAAGCTTCTTTACAATCTTTTTTTACGCTGATGATGCCGTTGTAGAAATCACACATGGATTGTTCTCCTAAGCAAAGAGTTAGTGCAAAATTCAAACAATGACTGTAACAGCATTGTTTGAATTTTGCAATGATTTATTTGATTTGTGTAATTGTTCTTAGCAAACCGCTGTATACCTTTGTTAAGGTAAAATTAATTTGAATTTTTATGATAGCAACAAAAGGATATGCGGCGCAAAACGCCGAGACAGATCTTGCACCCTGGAATTTTGAGCGCCGGGAAGTAGGACCTCATGATGTTCAGTTCGAGATACTTTTCTGTGGGGTTTGCCACTCAGATCTGCACCAGATAAAAAATGATTGGTTTCCTGGAATATTCCCTATGGTTCCTGGTCATGAAATTGTGGGCAGAGTAACAAAGGTTGGAGATCATGTTAAAAAATTTAAGGTTGGTGATCTTGCCGGTACTGGTTGTATGGTAGATTCGTGCCAGGTTTGCGAAAACTGTAAGCAAGATTTAGAGCAATATTGTTTGGAAGGAAGTACGCAAACATACAATAGTTTAGAAAGAGATGGTAAAACACCAACTTATGGTGGATATTCTGATACAATTGTAGTAAGAGAAGAATTTGTACTTCATGTGTCGGATAAATTAAATCTTGCTGCTGTAGCACCGCTTTTATGTGCAGGTATTACCACTTATTCTCCCCTGAAACACTGGAAAGTAGGAAAAGGCCATAAACTTGCTGTACTTGGTTTAGGTGGTTTAGGCCATATGGCTGTGAAATTTGGTGTAGCTTTTGGTGCCGAAGTAACGGTATTGAGTACTTCGCCAAAGAAAGAAGATGATGCCAAAAAACTTGGTGCCCACCACTTTGTGGTAACTACCGATCCTGAGCAGGTTAAAGCTGCCAGAGGTACGTTCGATTTTATTTTAGATACCGTATCTGCTGAGCACGATTTTAATATGTATCTTTCTTTATTGAGAACAAATGGTATACACATTTGCGTAGGTGTTCCACCTAAACCGGCAGAAATTGCTGCTTTCAGTTTGCTTGGTGGTAGAAAAAGTCTTGCCGGATCGGGTATTGGTGGTATTGCCGAAACTCAGGAAATGTTAGATTTCTGTGCCGAGAATAATATCGTATCGGATATCGAAATGATCGATATGAAAGATATCCACCATGCTTACGAACGTATGGAAAAAGGTGATGTACGTTACCGTTTTGTGATTGATATGGCTACGCTGTAGATCTAAATATCAGATAATTAACAATGAGGGGTTTGGGGCTGAAAAGGTTTCTAGACCCCTATTTGTTTATCAGACAAATTAATTCCCTAAGTCGTATAATTTTGCTTTACAAATTCTGATATGGAAATGTTATGATCAGATTCTACTTTGGAAATCTGTTTTTTGTTATCCAACAGCAGATTTTGGAGCGTACTTAGCGAATCTTTAAGGTAAGAGATGGATAACATGCGCGAAATCATGCTTCTGATCTTTTCGGCTATGAACAATTCGACCAGGATCAGCGTGATTAAAAAGATATAATGGGTAAAGATCAGGTTATTGGTATTCTTGCTTAAGGCAGGCAATCCTAATGAAACCAAGCTCATATCTATTATTAAAGGAATGCCGATAATGGCAATAACCGAGATTGCACTTGCTTTTAGCCTAATGCTTTTTTCTGCTTGTTTTATCTGTTCATTAAAAGCAGAAAATTTATTGTTCAGCGGTGTATTTCGATTGTTTTGTTGTTGTTCTAGCTTCTGAAGGTCTTTTCCATGCGCTATATCTATTATTCTAACCTGCTCTACGA
>NZ_JBFTQI010000947.1:0-2047 GCF_056398925.1 Pedobacter sp. 01T416_2 | reverse complement strand
ATACTACATTGATCTGTTCGCGCGAAAGTAGTGAGAATAATCTTCCGCTAAAACCTGCCTTACCTACCATACCACTACCCGTTAGGTTAATAATGCTGATGTGATCGATAGAGGAAATTCCTTTTATGGGTAAACTTGATGTTTTAACATCGCTTTTGATATAAGTTCCTGCGAAATCAGGTTCGAAAGTGTTTTTAATCACAATCGGGATTTTCTTCATAAAAGCAGGAATCATTGTTGGCGGATAGATCACTTTCGCCCCAAAATAACTCAGTTCCATGGCTTCGGTGTAGCTTAATTCCGGTAACGAGAAAGCCTTTTTCACAATGCGTGGATCAGCTGTCATCATGCCGTTTACATCCGTCCATATCTCTATTTCTTCGGCATTTAAGGCTGCACCCCATACCGCTGYGGTATAATCAGAGCCACCACGGCCTAAAGTTGTTACCCTGCCTGCTGAATTGCTTGCTATAAACCCAGTAACAAAAAGTACTTTGTCTTTATTTTCCTGGTAAAAATTGTTGATCAGCATTTCAGTCAATTCGGTATCTACTTTCGCCTGACCGAAGTTGCTGTCGGTTTTAATCAGGTCAGAACCGTTAACATAAAGCGCATCGCCGAAATTTTGAGAAGCAATGTGGCTGATCATAAAAGTAGAGCAGCGTTCGCCGTAACTTAAAATCTGATCTTTGGTCTGCAAGCTCAGTTCGCGCAGATTGGCCACAGCCTGTAACAGATCTTCCAATTCGTTAAAAAAGATCTTTAAACGTGTAAACACAGGGTTTTGTGCAGCCGCAGGTAAAAGCGAGCGGATTACAGCAAAGTGTTTTGCTTCGATTTCTTTTAAATGAGCATCGTAATCTTCTCCACGCTCGGCCATTTCGGCTATATCGGTAAGCAAATTRGTTACACCACTCATTGCCGATAATACAACTACCGGGCTGATCTTTTGTTTTTCTTCGCCAACCAGGCGTAAGAGGGTTTTAATGTTCTCGGCCGAACCTACGGATGTGCCGCCGAATTTGAGTACTTTCATTAGTCTATATTGGTTTTAACTGTTTGATGCTGTGCGGATAATTCATGGTTGCTCGTACAGGTTTCATTCAGCATGGGTTTAAAAAAAAAGCGTCCCGACTTTCATCGGGACGCTTTCTGTGTTTTATGTTTTTTCAATTTACAACAAATTAGCCCCGCTGGTTTATACCGGTGGTAATAATAATCGTTGTAATAATCGAAGTGTTAAAATTCATCTTGTCTTTGTGTACTTTGTACACCGTAAAGTAGGAGATTATTTTTTTAAAATGCAAATGTTTTTTGATTTTTATTTCGAAATTTCTATTAAAACGTTTAATTAGATAAGATAGCCGCATTTTCTGAACCCGAAACCAAATCATTCCCACTTTGAGGGCTGCTCGCAGGGTGGGGTTGTTGGTAAGCGGTTTTAAATATTAGAAAAGGTGCTGTCGTAATTCTTCGGGTACGGCAGCCCTGCTAACCGCTATAGTCCCGATGGTGGTGCTGTTTTGTTGTTGGTGAGATCGGGAGCTGCCGCTTTTATCAGGTTTAGTTAAATTTGGGTTGTGGTACYATTTAAGTTGGTTACCTTTCCAGCGTATAATTCCCCTCCTTTGGCCTATCATGTGGACACATCTTTTGGTTTGGGTTTTTATGCGTTTTGCTAACCAACTTTAATAAAGCAAAGGTTTTACCGAAGAACGCGGTCAATCCCAAGTGGCGGAGAAATCAAAAAAACAGTTGCACAAAAGAAAAAATAGTACTACCAAGCCTTAAACGCAGTGGTTTTGTGTTCATAAAGGGTGCTTCAAAATGTTAGGAAAATTGAACACAAACCCCGAAGGGCTCAATCAGCCCAAAGAAAACACAAACACAAACTGATTAAACGAAGTGCCGCTGTTTTTTTGATGTGCTTGGATTGTGCTGAGCCGCCTTGCTGGATTGACAAAGCGCTTTGGGTACTTTGGCGCTCCAAAATGCGCTAGCATTCTTGAGCACAAATAAAAATAACATGATCTGCGAAAAACTACCA
>NZ_JBFTQI010000946.1:0-2047 GCF_056398925.1 Pedobacter sp. 01T416_2 | reverse complement strand
CTGTGGAAATAAATCTGTTTTTTCAGGCAGATTTGATTTTAAATGCTCATCTAAACAGAAAACGGTATTAAAACCTAGCTTATCGTTGTGTTTAGTATAAACTTTAGCGTCGGAACCTAAATACTTGGCATAAACGGACAGATTTTCACCATCAAACCATTCATCAGGGATGAAAATAAAATTTGAGGTATGGATTGCCGCTTTTACCGTTGCATAGTTTAACGATAGGTAGCTGTCGGTTTCAAAGGCAGATTTCAGTTCTTTCTGTACATCTTCACAACCTTGTTTATCAAAAATGATGTTAATCTCTTCTGTGTCCTTACCTACCACAGCATAAGAAAAGCTGTCATTCGTTATTTTTAATAATAAATGGCAGTTTGCAGATGCATCAGTTTTAAAATTCGGGTCGACTAATAAGAGACTATTGTTACTCATTGAAACAAAAATAGACTTTTTTAAGGATTAACGGTAAGATGAGGTTAATTTTTTGGTTTTGACTTGTAGCGCTTTAGTTTTTTGCCACGGAAACACGGAGTTCACGGAAATAATTCCATGCCAATTTGTTTACTAATTGCCCGATGAATCTTTTACACTTAAGACACCTTAGTTCATTTGAGTGAAGTTTATTAGCCAAAAATATGTAAATAACTTCGTGTTCTTTGTGCCTTGGTGGTTAATCTTGTCTCTGCGCTTTGCGGTTAAAAGAACATCAAAAATAGCTGCGTTTATCTGCGAAGATCTGTGGTAAAAATGTCTGTGTTTTTTTACCAAAATCAAACCTTTCGGATATTCAAAAATCGAAATATTCGACTTAAATTCGGAACATGAGTTACAAGCCTACCTACAAAGCGGCAAACACGATTGCAGCAACTATTGAGCAACATTTTGTTAAACTGCATAAAAATGCAATTGCACAGGGTGAGATAGATTTGGCTACTCAGCCGGACCGAAAAATAATTGAAGCGATAATAGATGTTGCCTTTTGGAGCAGCTTGCGTAAGGAAGAGGGGCATTCGCCGAGGATTTCGATTGCTTTTTTACCACCAGAGCAAACGTCGAAACCGTTACGTTTTGCTAAAAAACTAGCGTTAAATGCCAATACCTTAACCAAAATAGCGCCTGGGATTGAACGTTCAGGAATTCACTTAGGGGTTTGGGAAGAAGATGGCGAACTTTATATCTGGGGTACAACCCTCAATATTCCGAACTTCTGTTTTGTTGTTGATGTTTCTGAACCTGGATTAATCGTAATTAAACACCGAAGGATTTACGGCATCGGTAAGTTTACGAATGTTGCTGTACTTAAAGGAGAGCAGATCCGCATTGTTGATGATACCAGTTGTGCAAATAAAGATTGTCCACCTATTTTGCAGGCCTTGTTAGATCTGACTGTTTTGGCCAGCTGGAACGATCCCATTAATATTTTGATCCAGTTTTCGGTTTCTATGCGTGCCCATGGCCGTGGTGGAGCCTTGCTAATTGTGCCGAAAGGCGATACAAAATGGGAAGAATCTATTATCCACCCGATACAGTATTTGGTAAAACCTCCATTCTGTGGTTTATCCAATCTGGCGAAACAGAGCGGCAACCAGAGTGAAATTTTTTCGCAGGKGGCTGTTCGTCGCGAAGTAGAGCATTTAGCAGGTTTAACAGCTGTTGATGGTGCTACGATCATCAACGAAGAATTTGACCTGATTGCGTTTGGTGCAAAAATCGGTCGTGCTAAAGGCAAACCAACCGTAGAGCAGATTGCATTTTCGGAGCCCATTGTTGGTGGCGAAGATAAAATTCTTTATCCCGGACAGCTCGGAGGGACCAGGCACTTTTCTGTAGCCCAGTTTGTTAACGATCAGCCGCAATCTATTGGTTTGGTGGCGTCTCAGGATGGCCATTTTACCATTTTCAGTTACAGCAAAAAACAAAATATGGTAATGGCACATCGCATTGAAACGTTACTTTTGTAATAGCAAGGAGCAGAAAGCATAGAGCATAGCGATTATATTGGTTTGGAAAAGCGCTGTACTGCTAATCGGGTACTGTAATCCGT
>NZ_JBFTQI010000945.1:0-2051 GCF_056398925.1 Pedobacter sp. 01T416_2 | reverse complement strand
CGGTTAGATTATCTATTTCAGTTGTTTTTCTGAAAGAGATCATTTTCTGCATGCGTTCTTTGCGCAAAGCGTTTTGCTCTGCCTGCATATCGTTATAAATCGGCCAGAAAATTTTAGCCTCTTCTGGTGATAGGTCCAGTTTTTGAGTGAAAAAAGCTATTTTAAGTGATTCTATTTCCTCTCCCTTTGGTTTTTGTGCCAACAGGGTTGTGGGTAATAAAAACATTAAAGCAACAAAAAGTAAATTCTTCATTTTCATCAATTTGTTATTGTTTTCAATAGTGATGAAGCTATCATGATTTGGTATGTATTTTATTCGGTAAATCATGATGGTTCCTTAATTAATTATTTAGTTCCTGAGATAAATCACTTGATGAGAAATTACTCAAGATGTAGTTTTCCATTTCTGTATCTGACGCAGAAGTAGTTTTTATATTAGATGATGTAGTATTTTGCGCTTCTAAATGATCGATGATCGTACTTTCGTCAATATCATATAATAGCTGTTCGTTTATTGCTTCTGCAGATTGTGTTTGCTGAACAGCAGTAGTTGAGCCGTTCTGGTAAAAATAAACACCAAACGAAGCCATTAATAAGAAACAGGCCGCGCTTGCGTATTTAACAATGTTGYGCCTCCATAAAGGAATAATTTTGGTCTCTTTTTTAGGTTCCGATGCCGCAATTCTATCAGCAATTCTACTCTGCAGGCTGTCGAAATAATTTTCAGGTACTGCAAAGGCCTGTTCTGCTTTAGGCAATTCGGACAGCGCAATTTGGGTTTGTATGCGTTCCGTTAAATCTTCAAAATAATTCTGCGGAACTTCAAAATTATTGTTACTTGTTTTCTGTTTCAACCCATCCAAAAAGGCAGCAGAAAAAATAGCCTCATCACAATTTTCGAAATATCCATCAGGAACGGAGAAAGGATTGCGTTTCCCCATTGCCGCAAGTGCAGGGGCTTCCTTCATCCAGTCGTTATTTTCTATATTTTCGTTCATCACAGATATATGATACAATTAAAGTGAAAAGGTTTAATAGTCTATTTCATCATTTGTAATAAAAGCTTCAATTTTTTTTGCAGCGATGTGAAATGATGCTTTTAAAGCCCCTACAGAGGTACCTAACACTTCCGAAATCTCTTCATATTTCATATCGTCGAAATATTTCATGTTGAAGATAATCCGTTGTTTTTCAGGCAGGGTAAGGATTGCTTTTTGCAGTTTAAGCTCAAGTTTATCGCCGTTAAAATAAGATGAGGCAACTAAGTTATCGGCAAGCTCGGATGATACTTCATCTAAAGGTGTATTGTTCCGCTGTTTTTGCTTGTTTAAGAAAGTGATGGATTCGTTGGTGGCAATACGGTAAATCCAGGTATAAAGCTGAGAATCGCTCCTAAATTTATCAAGGTTTTTCCAGACTTTAACAAATACTTCTTGTAAAAGATCGTCACAATCATCGTGGTTTAAAACCAGCCTGCGGATGTGCCAGTATATTTTTTGCTGATATTTTTTCAGCAACAGGTTAAAGGCTTCATTACGCGTACGCTCAACAGCGAACATTGCAAGAATTTCTGAATCTTCAACTTGTTTCATTTATGATAATTATAAAACCACAAAGACACTAAGTACACAAAGGTTTGGTTATGCTTAGTGTTCTTGGTGTCTTTGTGGTTAAATTTTAAATTTTATTTTTTTCTGCCAATTACTTTTTGAACAGCTTCAACAATGTTTACAGCATCTAAGCCATATTTAGACATTAATTGATCTGGTGTTCCGCTTTCGCCAAAAGTATCATTAGTGGCTACAAACTCTTGTGGTGTTGGCAATTCGGTAGTTAACAAACGTGCTACACTTTCACCTAAGCCACCAAATTTATTATGCTCTTCGCAGGTAACCACACAACCAGTTTTTTTAACTGACTTTAAGATGGCTTCGTCATCTAAAGGTTTAATGGTGTGGATATTGATAATTTCAGCATCGATACCCAATTCAGCTAATTTTTCACCCGCTTCGATTGCTTTCCAAACCATATGGCCTGTAGCAATAATGGTA
>NZ_JBFTQI010000944.1:0-2060 GCF_056398925.1 Pedobacter sp. 01T416_2 | reverse complement strand
GTATTTCCCAGTGGGGATATGGAGGTAATCTTTAATCTGGGGAATGGCAGTTGGGAATCGCTTGTAAACAATGCTTTTAAGAAAACACCGAAAATTGAACTTTGGGGGCAGATTACAAAACCGCTTGCTATCCGATCGGTAGGTAAACATACTATGCTCGGGATCAAATTTTATACACACTCGGCATCGTACTTTTTTAATGATCAGATGGGGATTTTTAACGACTCAATTACGGATCTTCGGCATGTGATCGGAGGAAGTGCAGATGTGCTCCATCAAAAACTATTGGAAACCGAGGGCGAACAAAAAAGGATCGATCTTTTAGAGGCATTTTTGTTGAAAAGACTGATCAGTCATGAAAAGAAATCCTTTCATATCAATAAGGTAGCCGATATCTTAAATAGTATCGTAAAAGATGCTTCGGGAAGCAATATTACCTATATCGCATCAAGGCATAATATCACTACGCGTTATCTGCAACGGTTACTGCATCAGCATACCGGGCTTTCGCCAAAATCTTACGATAAAATTAACCGTTTTCAGCAGAGTTTAAAGATGATTTCAAAAAATGAAGAGCCATTTACCAATATTGCTTATGCCTGCGGATATTTTGATCAATCACATTTTATAAGAGACTTCAAATCCTTTACCGGACTCACTCCTTCGAGTTACCTGGATAACCTTACTCCGGTAAACCAGCTGCTTTTTCCATAAATTTTATTTTGTTCGGATTTGTACAATCCGTTGATTTTTAAGGGCTATATCTTTGATGTATAATCAATTAAAATAAGGATATAGCTTATGAATTCTTTTGAAACATTTAAACATCTGCACAAAAATACCACCCCACTTTTAATTGGGAATGTATGGGATGTGAAAAGTGCAGAAATCTTTCAAACCAATGGTTTTAGGGCCATTGGCATTTCCAGTCAGGCCATTTCGAATGCCTTGGGTTACCCAGATGGAGAAAACCTGCCCTTTGATGAGTTGCTCCGTATAACAAAGCGCATTACCGACGTGGTTGATATTCCACTTACCGTTGATATGGAGGCTGGGTATAGCCGCGACCTGCAAGGCATTTTAGAAAATGTAGAAAAACTACACGATTGTGGCGCAGTGGGGATTAACCTCGAAGATACTTTACCGGGCGAAAAGAGAAGTTTGGTGCCAGCAGCTTCGTTTGCCGAAACAGTGGCTACAATAGCAGGGCATATCAAGAGAAATAAACTGAATATCTTTCTGAATATCAGAACGGATGCTTTTCTACTGGGATTGCCAAACGCTTTAGCGGAAACTAAAAAACGCATCAAATTTTATCAGAAAGCTGGGGCAGATGGGATTTTTGTGCCTTGTGTTACCGATAGTAATGATATTGCAGCTATAGTTCAATCTACTGCACTTCCCATCAATGTAATGTGCATGCCCGATCTTCCAGGATTTAAAGCCTTGGAATCGCTAGGGGTTAAGCGTATTAGTATGGGTGGTTTTTTCTTCAACAGAATATATGATCATGCAGGTCAGCTCGCCAGAAAAATATTGGCTGAACAAGAATTTTCGGCCATTTTTTATTAAAACATGGTTAAACATTTAAAATTAAAGACATGAATTTACCAAAAAGAGCAGAAGATGCTCATTCAGCACTAGCTGCTGCATTTAACACAGGAGATATAGCTACCGTACTTAATATGTACGATTCATCTGGCATTATTGTTCCCGAACCTGGGAAACCTGTATCGGGCAAAGCACAATTTGAAGAAGCCATTAAAGCCATTCTTGCCATTAAGGGCACAATGGAAATTAAAACGGTGTACTGTATGCAAACGGGAAATCTCGCTATAGGAAGGTCGGAATGGAATATCACCGATGGCGAAGAAGTGAAAGTTAGCGCAAAAGGCATCGAACTAATGAAGCAAAGCGAAGATGGCACTTGGAAAATCGTTATTGACCATGCTTTTGGAGCAGAGTGAGATCTGATCGCTTAGGCTACAAATAATGCAAAGAATCGTCATTTCGAGCGGGGCTGCGCCACAGCCGAGATGACGATCCTCAGCGTTTATTCC
>NZ_JBFTQI010000943.1:0-2064 GCF_056398925.1 Pedobacter sp. 01T416_2 | reverse complement strand
GTGTAATTTCAGGAATTAAAGATGGAAAAGGCAGTTTAGGATTGTTGTTAAACGATGATAAAATGTATCAGAATTTAAATAATGCTTCAAAAAATCTTGATGAATTAATGATCGATTTGAAAGCTAATCCTAAACGTTATGTACACTTCTCGGTATTTGGAGGTGGCAACAAAAAAGACAAGTAATTAATTTTTATAAAATCGAAAGCCTTACAGTTTAAAACTGTAAGGCTTTTTTGTTTTAGTGTTCGTCATGCTGAATTTATTTCAGCATCTAGACCCTGAAATAAATTCAGGGTGACGTCTCAATATTACATCATTGTTTAATCCTTATTAACATAAAATGATATTGAAGGATCTGACTCAGGTTAAAGATGAAAAGTTCTCCCCTCTATAGCCAACTCCGTATTTTCGAAAACAGATTGTGCTTCTTCTAAAAGCATTTGTAAGGTTTTATATCGCGAAGAAAAATGGCCGATGAGTAATTTCTTTGCACCATTGATTTTCGCTACCTCTCCTGCCTGTAAAGCGGTTGTGTGATGTGTTTCTTTAGCCCTATCCAATAAATCGTGCATAAAGGTAGCTTCGTGGTATAAGGTATCGCAATCTTTTATGGTAGCAAAGTAATTTTCATCAAATAAGGTATCAGAGCAATAGGCGTAACATCTTGGTGCATCTGCTTCGGTTGTATAATCTTCACTGCGTAAAATATCGCCATTTGGCAGTTCTACATCAATTCCCTTTTTTAAGGCTGTATAATACGCCATAGGCACTTCATCAGTCTTATCTTTAATGAGTTTCCGTTGTCGTTTCTTCTGCTGAAAAATAAAGCCCGTTGTAGGGATACGGTGATTTAAAACAATAGTTTTAACTGTTAAATCACTATTCTCGAATATCTGTCTGGACTCATCGGCTTCAATCGGGAAAAACTCAATTGGATATCTTAATACAGTATCAGAATATTTGAACTGAATCTCTAAAATTTCCAATAAAGGCTTGGGGCCAAATATCTGCATGGGTTTTATCCTGCCGTTTAAATGCAAACTGGAAAGCAAGCCTATTAAACCGAAATAATGATCGCCATGTAAGTGGCTGATAAAGATATAATCGATGCGGGCGGCTTTAAGGTTGTACTTGGTCAATTGTTGTTGTGTGCCTTCACCACAATCGATGAGGTAATATTTTTCATTACAATTTAAAAGCTGTGCCGATGGGTTCCTGTTAAATACAGGAGTTGCAGAACTGCTTCCTAAAATTGTAACTTCAAATTTCATCATGATAAGATATAAAAAGCCTCGTAGATTTTTAGAAACTACGAGGCCGGAATGTTATTTAAATATTTGTTATTTAGCGCCTCTAAACTCTTTCTCCAACTCATCCATGAAGATAAAATCAGTTGCTTCGTCTATTGTATTAACAAACGTTACAGATTGGAATATGTTTGATAATTCGATAATCGATGCCAATTCATCATTAATTCCGGTTACAATAAATAACCCACCTGCCGATTTGCAAAGCCTATCGCCAACCAATAAGCAGCTTAAGTCCTGCGCATCGCTACACTCGGTAACATGACTTAAATCAACAATTATATTTTGAAATCCCTCTGCGTTGAGCAAATAGAACTCTGATTTCAACCCCGGAGCATTATCGTTTGTAAACTTAGGCTCTTCTAACTTTAAGGTTACATATTTATCGTGTTTATCTACTGAAAATTTCATCTCTCTAATCTTTATTTTACTAATGTATAAATTTCTTTCGAATTTAAAGTGTTTCTAAAGCCTTTAAAACATTGGTTTCAATGCGGCTAGAAATTGCATCAGCATCAGCTTTTATAAAGGTCTCTCCTACAATTTGTTCGTAAAGTTCGATGTAACGTTCTGAAATTGAATTTACAATTTCAGGTGTCATTTCTGGCACAACCTGACCATCTTTCCCCTGAAAACCATTTTCGATTAACCATTTTCTCACAAATTCTTTTGAAAGCTGCTTTTGTGCCTCATTATTATTCTGGCGGTCCTGATATCCTTCTGCATAAAAATAGCGTGAAGAATCTGGTGTATGT
>NZ_JBFTQI010000942.1:0-2066 GCF_056398925.1 Pedobacter sp. 01T416_2 | reverse complement strand
GAAGAAAGTATCGTAGAAGTAGGCTCGAAAGAAATATTCAATTATCCGTTTGTTTACATGACTGGCCACGGAAACGTAGTTTTTAACGATCAGGAAATTAAAAATTTAAGGCAATACCTTACAGGTGGTGGTTTTCTTCATATTGATGATAATTATGGATTGGATAAATTTATCCGCCCGCAGATGAAAAAAGTATTCCCGGAACTTAGTTTTGTCGAATTGCCGGCCAACCATGCATTATATAACCAGAAATTTAAGTTCTCGGGAGGCTTGCCAAAAATCCATGAGCATGATAATAAAAGGCCACAGGGATTTGCGTTGATTTATAAAGGTAGAGTGGTATGCTATTACACCTTTGAGTGCGATTTAGGGAATGGCTGGGAAGATTTCGGCACCTATCCTGAGGATACACARGAAACGAGGACTAAGGCGCTTAAAATGGGTGCAAATTTGGTTCAGTATGCTTTAACCCAATAACAAATGTATAAAGTAAAAGTAAACGATCAGTTTTTATTTGAGGTTGAAAATAAGGAGTCATCTTTTTTGGTAAACGGAGAACCTATTCAGTTCGATCCGAGTTCAATTGGGAATAATAGTACACATGTTTTATACCAGAATAAATCTTTTAATACAGAGCTGGTTGAGCTGAACAAAGCAGATAAAACCTGCAAAATAAAGGTTAACGGTAATATTTATCAGATTAGCATCGAAGATCAGTTTGATGTTTTGCTAAAACAGCTGGGGTTGGATAATTTAACTGCTAATAAAGTTTCAGAAATTAAAGCACCGATGCCTGGTTTAGTACTAAAGGTTTTGGTTGAAGAGAACGCTGAGGTAAAGAAAGGTGATAACCTATTGGTGCTGGAAGCGATGAAAATGGAAAATATCTTGAAATCATCAACCGATGGTTTGATAAAGAAAGTTTTGATTAAGCAGGGCGATAAGGTAGAGAAGAACCAGATCTTGATTCAGTTTAAGTAGATAGCTTTTGCCATTAAAGAGTTAATATAGTGTCGTCACCCTGAATTTATTTCAGGGTCTTTTAGCATGAAAGATGCTGACCGCGCAGCAGCTATTAGGCCTCTAAAATAACAAAAACTGCTAATAAAATAAATTCAGCATGACGATCGTCTCGTCAAATGAGCGAAATACAATACACAAAAAAGAAAAGTCCCGATTTAATGTCGGGACTTTTCTTTTTTATTTACCTCTACTTACCCTGTAAGGTTTTTGAGGAGGGTTTTTAAAATTTCTTTTACCTGCAGTACTAATTTCTGGAGCGCCAAGCATAGTCATGGCGCAACGGAAACCAACTTCTGCTGATGATTCATCTTGTTGCATAAAACGGCGTGTTGCCGGGTTTAACCAGTAAGCCATGTCATTCCAAGAACCACCTTTATAAACTCTGGATTTATCGTTTACAAGCGTTACACCTTCTTCATTTAATAAAATATTTTGTCTATCACGGTAACCTCTTTGATCTGCCTGATAACTGGTTGATKCTACTGGAGATTGTGGATCAGTCGATTTTGAAATTGAATCAGAACGTTTCGCCTGTGCCTGTTTTTCTGCCCAGGTTTGTTTTCTTCCGGCGTAAGCATTTTCCTTAATCGGATTGCCATATTTATCCAATGCAATTTTTCCGCTTTGCGAATCCTCTAATTTTTTATTGGTGAAATAGTTCCCACGATATGGATTAAATGCATCTGCATCGGTAAATGTACCTGTTCTGTAAACATCATTAACCCATTCATTCACGTTTCCAGCCATATTATATAAGCCGAAGTCGTTTGGTGCATATTGAATAACGGGAACAGTTAAATCTCCTTTATCATTTAATGAACCACCAACACCCATATAATCGCCAGGTGCCCTTTTAAAGTTGGCCTGAATCATACCTCTGGTTTTCTTTTTGGCAGAGCTCACACCTAAGCCATTCCACGGATAGATTTTATTCTGATTGATGTTTTCGTATTCTGTATTGCCGATTAAACCTAAAGCAGCATATTCCCATTCAGCTTCTGTTGGTAAACGATAAGGCTGCATAATTACACCATCCTCTAGTG
>NZ_JBFTQI010000941.1:0-2069 GCF_056398925.1 Pedobacter sp. 01T416_2 | reverse complement strand
GCAGGGACTAATACGACCACAAGTTCTGTGAACTAGAGATGACGGAAGTTCACCCTGCCTTTTATTTAAACGCTTACCAAGCTTTCTTCTTGTAATACTATTTACAAGAAGAAAAATCAGTCCGATAAACCAAAGGAGATGACGATTTTTCTACAGGGGTCTGTCAATGGTAGCTTGTCGAAGGACCTGTTTAAATACGCTTTAAGGTGTTTCGACAGGCTCAACATGACAGCACCTGGGCTGAAATCGCCTTTATTATACAACCTCTTTTTGATTATTTTATCGCTCCAAATGAAGCAAAATAAGAGTTTTTATGCAGAATTTCGGTAACGCTAAACCCAACTTTTTGCAATAATGCCAGTTGATAGTTTAAAGAGCGAGGGGTATCTTCATATTCAATATAATCAAATACTTTCTGTTTATATGCTGCACCACCAAGTGTTTCAAGGTAGGCCCCGTATTGATCTTGAAAAAGATTATCGATCAAAACGGAATCGTGTGCAATGAGGTCTGAAATCCAGATACTGCCTCCGGGTTTTAAAGCCTGGTAAACTTTAGTAAAAACAAGTTCCCAATCGGCATCCGTGCGCAAATGATGAAATGTTGCAGCAGCAAGTATAATATCGAAATGATTATCCGGTAAATTAAGGTTACGCATATCGTCCTGTATAACGGTTACTGTTCCGGTAGTTTGTACCGATACCCTAYCGCTTGCCCGTTCCAGCATCGGTAAACTTAAGTCGTTAAGTGTACAGTTAAGGTTTGGAATTTTACTGAGCATTTTTAACGTATAATTCCCCGCACCACATCCAATATCCAACAGTTCTTTTGCATTCGGATTTATGTATTTGGCTGCTCCGGTGCAAAGCTCCATGGTAAGTGACGCATCGATGGTGGTTTGTTGTCCACTCTCTAAGTTCGAGAAACGTTCTACATCGTTATCAAACCTTGTTTTAATTTCTTCATTTGTTGCCTTGTGCGAATAATCTTTACTCATTGCTTTAATTTTTTTGTAAAGTTAGCGCTGTTGGTCATATTTGTAAAATATCAATTTTAGCATAAAACGATACCTATTAAGTATTATAAATATGGAACTCAGACATCTGTTGTATTTTAAAACTGTTGCAGAAGAACTTCATTTTACCAAGGCTGCAGCAAAACTTTTTATCTCGCAGCCCCCTTTGAGCAGGCAGATTAAAGAACTGGAAGAAGAACTTGAAGTACAATTGTTTGCCCGGAGTAATAAGCGGGTTGCATTAACAAATGCCGGAAAGTATTTTAAGGCTGAAGTAGATGCCATGTTTGCCAAACTGGAAGAGAGTAAAGAAGTGGTTCGTAAAATTCATGAAGGTGTTAGCGGCGAATTAAAGATTGGCTACATCAGTTCGGTTTACCAATCGCACCTGGCAGAAATTTTAAAATTAATGCACCAGGAATTTCCCTATTTGAAAACGAGTTTGTTCGAAGTGCCTACACTTGCTCAAATTAAAGAGCTAGAACATGGTGGTTTAGATGTGGGGATTTTAAGAGCACCGGTTTTATCGGAAAAATTGAAAGTAGAATCTTTGTTTTTTGATCCATTTGTGGTGGTTATTCCTTTAACAGACCAAAAAATTGATGCGAAGAACGGACTTACTGATTTTTTGAAGAAAAGCCCGTTTATATTCTTTAATAAAGATTTTGCACCGCAGTATAACGAGAAACTTATGCAAATTTGCCAGCGGATGGGCTTTAGTCCCGATATTACACACGAGGCAAACAATGTACACTCTATATTACAACTGGTAGAAGCGGGCCTGGGTGTATCTATTTTGCCATTGTCGTTAAAAAAACAATATGCACAGTTGAAAGTATCTTTTATTGAATTTGATGCTATTCCGGTCAACACAGAGGTAGTACTGGCTTATAAAGAATCGAATAAAAACCCGGCATTAACCTGGTTTATTAAACACTATGCTGAGTTAAAAATCAATTGACTTTCAGTAAGATAAGCATAATGAAATCCAGTACCATTAATCAATATACATTGATTAAAGACCGATGAAATTGAAAGAAAGGCCGTTCTCCGA
>NZ_JBFTQI010000940.1:0-2069 GCF_056398925.1 Pedobacter sp. 01T416_2 | reverse complement strand
CTATACTGAAAAGCGCTGAGAAACATCCTGATGTAGACCAGCACGATATTCAGGCATTATTATGGACCATTATTGCAAGAACAAAATTTGCCGATTTTAACGGACAGGTTAAAGTAACTGCCATTAAATTATTAACACCAAAACAACTTACACAATTGGAAGGTGGTGCTTTAGGTGTTTTGCCTTTCGATGTAATGGAAAAGGCTAAAGACCAGTTACCATCGGGGGTGAGGGCTGTTTTTGAAACAGAAAATAATATCCGTCAACTGGTTTCGTCTGGGAATTATACTTATGCTGATATGGAAAAATATGCGATTATAGCGGGTATGGCGCCACCAAGAAGCGATGTGCCAAGCGGTATCTGGACCAAACACCCTGACGGTTATTATGTACGTTATTTTCCTTCTGGTTATTCGATTACCAAGGTACAGGTTTATGTACCTAAAGAATTATTGGCTGGTGGTACAAAATTAATATATGATGCTGCTGGTGACATTGCCTGCCCAGCTAATACAGGCTCGCAACGTTTAGCGCAGACTAATGAGCCTCTGGAGGCAAATTATTCGTTGAAGTTGACTACGATTTGTAATCCTAAATAGATTTCAAAACAAATATTCGTCATTGCGAGGAGGAACGACGAAGCAATCTTAAAGCGCACGCTAGTAGCGACCGTTGTAAGATTGCTTCGTCGGCTGAAAAAGCCTTCTCGCAATGACGATTCTTTTTAACCCAAAGCCTGCGCTAAATCGGCGATAATATCGTCTACATGCTCTAAGCCCACAGAAATACGGAGTAAATTTTTTGGCGTTTTACTATCAGGGCCTTCCACCGAATAACGGTGCTCAATTAAACTTTCTACACCACCTAAACTGGTAGCCTGCGCAAATAGCTGAACCTTATTTACTACTTTGTGGGCCACTTCAACACCTCCTTTAACCAAAAACGACATCATCCCACCAAAATCTTTCATTTGTTTCTTTGCAATTTCGTGCTGTGGGTGACTTTCCAAACCTGGATAAAAAACAGCTTCAACATTTGGATGTCCGTTTAAATAGTCAGCTATGATTTTTCCATTTTCACAGTGGCCTTTCATGCGGTAAGCCAGTGTTTTAATGCTTCTGGTTAACAGGAAACAATCAAAGGGAGAAGGAACCGCACCACCCGTTTGCTGAATATTTTTGATTTTCTCCCATAACGCATCTTTTTTTGCTGTTGCCAGAATTCCACCAAGTACATCGCTATGGCCACCCAGGTATTTGGTACTGCTATGCATTACAATATCAGCACCCAGTAAAATCGGGTTTTGTAAAATAGGCGAAGCAAAGGTGCTGTCGCAGGCCATTGTAATGTTTTTAGCTTTAGCTATTTTGGCAATTTGTTCGATATCGGTAATCTTTAATAATGGGTTGGATGGGGTTTCGATCCAGATCAATTTGGTGTTAGGTTTGATGCTCGATTGGATTAGGTTTAAATCAGTTTGGTCAACAAAATCAAATTCCAAACTATCGTTAAAAATCGTAAGAAGCTGTTTTTTAATTCCCCAATACATATCATCAGGAGCAATAATGTGGCTACCAGGTTTTAAGGCCTGGAACAAAACCATACCACAGGTATTGCCCGAAGAAAAAGCAGCAGCATCTTCGCCATATTCTAATGTGGCTACAGTGTTTTCTAAAGCAGACCGGTTTGGATTGCTTACCCTGCTATACATATGCCCTCCGGGATAACCTCCATCTTCATCACGAAAAAAAGTTGTTGATAAATTAATAGGCAGGGTAACATCGCCAGTAATGCTTTTTACAAGATTAGCAGCGTGAATAGCAAGGGTTTCGGGTTTCATGATAATTGATTTTGATCGAAGTGATATGGTGATGCAATTTAATAATTTGGCGCTAATTTAAGGTTCGTAATGGTTTTGGCAAGATTTATGTAACAAGTTTGACGAAATTAAATTAAACGAAAATGAAAAGATTATTTATAGCTATCGCAATAGCATGTTCTACTTTAGTAATGTTACAAAGTTGTTCATCAACTAAAAATGCTGCAACAGGTATTAATGGTGGTAGAGG
>NZ_JBFTQI010000939.1:0-2071 GCF_056398925.1 Pedobacter sp. 01T416_2 | reverse complement strand
AAGTATTGGTTTTACTTTTTCCGTTCCTATTTACGATGGCCATCAGAAGAAAATGCAGTATAATAAACTCAGTCTTTCTGCTAAAACCATATCCAGTTACCGCGATTTTTTTGCCCGCCAGCAACAACAACAGCTAAACCTGATCCGTCAGCAGATTAACCAGACCGATTTACTCTTTCCAAAAATTAACGAACAGATCCGTTTTAGCAGAGGGTTGATCGAGGTAGACAGTAAATTGATGCATACTGGCGATTTAAAAGTGGCCGAYTTTGTTATTGCGATCAACAACTATATGGCTGCTCAAAATTTGTTGCGCCAAACCAATATTAACCGTTTAAAACTGATCAACCAATTTAATTACTGGAACCGATAACCATGAATAGCTATCTAAAATTAATGTGTAGTGGTATTGCCACGCTGTTTGTTTTTTCGGGATGTCATCATTCTGCCCCTGCAGAAACTGTAGATGAGCCCTCGCCAATTACCCCAGTTCAGGTGACTACGGTTCGAGATAGTTCTCTTTCAGAATTTGTGGAGCTTTCGGCAGTTTCGGCGTATCTGGAGAAAAGTTTTGTAAAGGCAAATATTAACGGTTATGTAGAAAGTACCCGAGTCGTATTAGGCAAGCAGGTGGGGAGCCATCAACTGTTGTTTAGTTTAATTACCAAAGAAGCAAAATCGATTGGCAATAGCGTAAATAAGCTCGATGCCGGGTTTAAGTTTTCTGGTATTTCCAATATCAGAGCCGATCAGGCTGGAACAATTATTCAGGTAAATCATCAAAAAGGAGATTATGTGCAGGATGGAGAAGCTTTGGCCACCATCAGTAACCGCAATAGTCTGGTTTTTTTGCTCGATCTGCCTTACGAATATAATCAGCTGATCAGTCAGAATAAAAGTCTGGTTATCCGCTTACCGGATGGAACTAAAATGACCGGAACGGTTTCAGGAACCATGCTTGCTGTCGATTCATCAGCGCAGACCCAACGTTATATTCTTAAAGTGGGGGCTGGTAAAGATATTCCCGAAGGCTTGATTGCGAAAGTGTGGTTAACGAAAGTAAATCATGCACAGGCCCAGGTATTGCCAAAATCGGCGGTATTGGCTAATGAAACTGAAGATGAGTTTTGGGTAATGAAACTGATCAATGATTCAACAGCGGTAAAGATAAACGTGAAAAAAGGCATCGAAAGCCAAAATACAATTGAAGTGATCGGCCCTAAATTTTCGAAAACCGACCGGATCATTACATCTGGGAATTATGGAATAGCAGATACTGCCAAAGTTAAAATCCAGAAGTAGCCATGAACAAGTTTTTTATTTCCCATAAAAACCCAATCCTGGCAGTATTGCTCATTATACTGGTTGGCGGAGTATATGCTTTCAGTCAGCTAAAAACAGGACTTTTTCCAGAAATTACCTTTCCAAAGATCAAGRTTATTGCCGATGCAGAATTGCAGCCGGTTGATAAGATGGTGGTTACTGTAACAAGGCCTTTAGAAAATGCGGTAAAACAAGTGCCCGATCTTCAATTGGTTAGGAGTACCACCAGTAGGGGCAGTTGTGAGCTTTCTGCATTTATGAACCCCGGTGCCGATATCGATCTGAGTCAGCAGCGCATAGAATCGCAGATTGCGAAAATCAGTGCTTCGTTGCCGGCTGGGGTTAACATTTCGGTAGAGAAGATGAATCCATCGATTCTTCCGGTAAGTGGATACAGCTTAGAAAGTCACAATTATTCGTCTGCTGAACTTAAAAAAATTGCCACCTATACCGTGAAACCCTTTCTTTCGCAGGTTGATGGCGTTTCCGAGATCCGTGTAATTGGCGGTAAGAGTAAAGAATACTGGCTGGAGCTTGATGTACAGAAAATGCAGACGCTGGGTATCGCCCCAGATCAGATCAGCAATGCACTCAGCCAAACCAATTTTATAAAATCTAACGGCTACCTCGCCGATCACAATTACCTGTACCTATCTGTAACCGATGCTACTGTAAAAAACAAAAGCGATCTGGAAAATCTGGTGTTGAGCAGAAAAGGTAACCGGATTATTAAAGTAATGGATATTGC
>NZ_JBFTQI010000938.1:0-2072 GCF_056398925.1 Pedobacter sp. 01T416_2 | reverse complement strand
GAGTAGATTATATCCTGCAGCTTTTTGAATATCGAGGTGAAGCAGGGCATGTATTGCCCTTTGTGAACCGCAACCAGGGCAATCGAGGTGTAAATATTTGTGAAAAGGGCATTCCGGAAAGAAATTGTACATCTCAGGATTAAATTTATAGTAAATTATCACAAGTGCTAACCCTATAACGATTCCTAAGATGTACATTAATTTCATCTATCTGTAATTACTCATCATGGCACCGCCAAAACCTAGCACCACAAAAAATAATATATATAAGACATAAACTCCAATTCCAATAAAGAATCCAATTTTTGTCCATTTGCCAGCGGCTTGAGAGGCTGCCTGAGCCCCTGCATAGTCGCCCATGGCATATTTACTATTAACATTAGCCGCATTTACAATACCAGCTATTCCAAAAGGCAGGCAGCAGAATAATGTAACCAGAATTGATTCTACAAGCCAGTTCTTTGGCGCTGGGCCTTGATTTCCGAATGGTGTTTGTCCAAACGGTTGCTGACCGAAGGGTGCTTGTTCTTGAGGTTTTTGATCTTCCATAGTATCAACTTTTAAGTGTATTAATTTAAATAGTTAAACTAAAATATATTTTTTAATTTAAAAACAGCATAAACAAACGTTTAATTATTTCAATACATTTGCCACTTTTGGTAATAAAGCGGTTGCCCATTCGGTGTACATTTTAGCGCTTGGGTGCAACCCGTCGCTCGCCACTAACGATAAATTTGTTGCAGCATTTCGAGATGCCGGTGTAATGTTGGTATAGTTTACGCCAGCTGAAAGCGTGATTTCTTGGTTTGCAGCGTTAAAGCTATCGATTTCATTGGCAATAGTTTGTGGATTTCGCCCCGAGTTTTTGCCAAAGGGCGTAGCGCCCCAATCTGGAATAGAAACTACAAAAACCTTATTCTTGTTGCCTCCGGCAAAAGCGATTGCCGTTTGTAACAATTCTGTGAACTCCTTTTTGTAAGTATTTATCGGATAACCCCGATATTGATTGTTTACACCAATTAAGAGTGTAACAAAACTATAGGTGCCTGTTAAATTCTCTTTTTTTATAGCGCCCTGCAGCTCATCTGTAGTCCAACCGGTAACCGCAATAATTTTTGGATTTGCTACAGTGCTGCCTTGAGCTTTTAATAAACTTTGAAGCTGATAAGGAAAAGATTCTGCCTGTTTAACCGATTCGCCAATGGTATAAGAATCGCCAAGTGCCAGATATGTAAAATCACCTTCTCCATTTGAAGAAGCGTTTGTTCGGTCGATAACGGGTTCAGTAGGCATAGGCTGTTGTTTTGTGCAGCCCGAAGTTAAGAAAGAAAATAAAATGGCGCTTAATAAAATCTTCATAGCTTAATCTACGAATTAGCGTTCGGTTTAGTTTTATTCAACCAATTAAATCAGCTGCATTTTAAAGAGCTCGGCAATATGATTCTTTAATTTTCCTTTTACCTCTTCCATATCAAGATGATAACCCAGCTCCTTTGCTAAAGAAGTTACAGCCTTATCATCGATGCCGCAGGGCACAATATTTTTAAAGTAATCTAAATCTACATTTACATTAAAGGCAAAACCGTGCATGGTAACCCAACGGCTGCAACGAACACCCATGGCACATATTTTACGAGCCTTTTCGTTATCGGCATCTAACCACACCCCCGTAAAACCGGGATAACGGCCAGCTTCTATCCCATAATCTTTTAAGGTAAGGATAACGGCTTCTTCCAGCGTGCGTAAATATAAATGTATGTCGGTAAAGAAATTATCAAGATCAAGAATAGGGTAGCCCACTAGCTGCCCCGGACCATGATAAGTAATATCGCCGCCCCGGTTTATTTTATAGTAGGTTGCCTGTTTATCTTTTAATCCCTGCTCATCCAATAATAAATTTTCGGGATGCCCGCTTTTACCTAAGGTGTAAACATGTGGGTGCTCGCAAAATACAAGATGGTTTGGGGTAGGCTTATTGGTATTGTTTACACGGTTTTCTGTCTTAATGGCCACCGTTTTATTTAACAGATCTTCCTGTTTATCCCAAGCTTCCTGATAGTCTGTTAAGCCCC